>JAFVTF010000105.1 GCA_017503375.1 Lentisphaeria bacterium
GAGGGGGAATACCAATGACTTTTATGATAGCACATCTATAACCAATATTTCAATTTGTCAGACTAAATGCACAATTACTGTTTGTCATAGTAAATGCACACTGCTCTCAAAAAGAGCGTGCGTTTACTTTTACAATCGTCACACTAAAATAAAATTGAATTATTTCATGATGATCCTGATATTACAGCTTGACTTTTTATCCTGTTGGATGTATATTCAAAAAAGAAATCGCTTTCAAAAAAAATCATCCTTCAAAAACATGAAAGCAGATGCGCAGAGTCTCTGTTCGACAGAGGTTTTGGGGTTGTTTGCTTAAAATTGAAATTACAATCAGGAAGGATTGATTTATGACATTTCATCACGTAGAAGATCGCTTCAGACCGATACCATTTTATTTTTTAACTTCAACGGAACCGGCTGATTATACCCGGGAAGCAATTTTTGAATCTATGCAGAAGATGAAAGACCTTGGGTATGGGGGAATCGTTCTTTTCAACAAGCCTCCGATCGGGTTCAACCCGGAAGAATATCTTTCTGATCGCTGGTTTGCCCTTACAGGGCTCTTTATACAAGCGGCACGTCAATTGAAACTGCAGCTGTGGATCAATGATGGATTTGACTATCCGCCGGGCGATGCTGCAGGACGTATAGAGGCTGCAGCCCCATCGCTCAAACAGTACCGGTTGAATCCGAATCCGGAAGGAAAACTGGAAATCGTAGAAACTCCATGGGGATTCCCCGCTTTTGAAGAACCGGAAAGCGGAGCCTATTTCCGAAAATTCGTTTATGAAGAATATTATAACCGTTTTTCAGAATATTTCGGTGATGGTATCACGGGATTTTTTTCTGACGCTGATAACCGACGATTCAATGCTCATGTTATGCGGAAAATAGATGTCCGCTATTATCCGTGGAGCCGTCATTTCGCAGACGTTTTTGCCGCGAAGTTCGGATACCGGATCGAAAACTCATTGAAAGAACTCTTCACTGAGTCTGAATCTCAAGTTCAAAATGATTACTGGCAGCTTTGCGGAGAACTTTATCAGCAATGGTTTGCAGATAATCACGCATGGTGTACGGCACATAATGTTCTTTACACATTCCACACCTCAGATACCGGGCCATTGAATTATAAAGACTGCTGCCGGAGTTCCGCGTTTACAGAAGGGGATCCGCTGACACTTCTGAGCCATTCGGACTGTCCGGGAACCGATCATGAGATCATGGTTCTTGACGGAGGAACCCACTATGACAAACGGTATTTCACTCCGAAAGTAACACTCGGCGGTGGTACGGAATTCCTGGAACATCCAAAACTGAATGATACCTCTCTCGATATCCGGGCAAAATATGCCGGAAGTGCAGCGGTCTTAAATCAGCGCGAACGCGTTATGTGTGAAATGTTTGCCGCTACGAACTGGAGTGCCTCTTTCAATGATCTCCGCCGGATCGCAGCATGGCAGATCATACAGGGAATCAATTTTATCATTCCTCATGCTGTTCATCACCGTTTCCGCGGAATAATCAAACACTTTGCTCCCCCGGAATTTTCTCACAGCACATTACAGAATGGACTGCGGCAATTCAATGATATGCTTGCCTGTTGGTGTCAGGCTGCTTCCACCGGAGAATACTGCGCTGAATATGCTGTGATTGATCCCTCACGAAAGGTCTGGAAAAACAGGGATTCCCGTCCGTTCTTCCAATTCTGTAACTGTCTGAATCGCAGAGCGGAAGGTTATGTGATCGTCCCGGAAACGTACAATGGTCCTATTCAAAATATCATTGATCCGCTGGAAAAAATTCCCGAACTTCCTGCCCCGCAGATCACATTCACGGGAGGTGATCTGGCTTATATGCGCAGAAAACTGAATGGCGAAGAATATTTACTTGCCGCAAATGTATGGAATCCGGATCCTGTTTCCGGGATATTGTCGTTTCGCGGGAAAAAATATGAAGTTGAATTGGAGCCCGGAGAAATCGCTGTCTTCGGCGGTCCATTTGAATCATACCGGAAACCGGAAAAACGGAAAATCATCCAACACTTTTCCGGTGAATATCCCGTTGTATGGCAGAAACCGAACGTTATCCCCTTTGATCAGAAGATCCATTTCTTTGCTCCGGAAGGGATGAAGCTGACATTGCTTATTCCTGCTGAACATCCTGGCAGCGTTTGTTTTAATGGGCGGGTTTTGTCTTCCAGTTATACGTTAAAAGTTTTCGATGATGAGTACTGTCTGTTTGCTTTGGAAGCTGTTGCGGAAAATACGATTCATCTGGAACAGAAAGCTGCTTTTACAACTCCGGCGCTGCTTCAGGGGGATTTTGATACCTCTCTGCAAACGGTTGGCGATTATGAGAAAGTTGCTTATCGTCAATATGTAATGGAAATGTATGAACCACGGGAAGCTGTGTTCACACTTTCTCAGCGCAGAACAGAACTGGCTCTTTCCATGGGCTGGGAAAAACAGGGTCAGCTCTTCTATTCCGGGGAAGCCGTAATCGGATTAGGGAAACATGAAATCAAGCCGGGTGACTGTCTGGAACTTCCGGGATTCCGTGATATTGCTGAATTACTCGTTGACGGAAAGCCCGTTGAAAAGCTGAGTCTGTCACCGTACCGTTTTGAACTGCCCGCAGGAAATCATGAGTTAAGTTTGCGGATATGGAACAGAATGGCGAACCGGATGGAACGTTTTGCGCTTCCCTCCGGCTTGACTCAGTCTCCGGTAATCATAAATTGATGTGTAAGAACATGTTATTGTTCCGTTTGATTTATTCAGGATAGAGATGTTTTACCCTAAGAATATCAGATGGAATCAGCAGGGATCGTCTTTGCTGATTCCATCATTTCTGCTCATTTATATATTTTTTTTCTCGGATTTCAGTTCCCGTTTGATTTGTTCCTTCAATTCTTCAATCTTATTTTTATATTTTCTTTTCCATTGACAATAAGCGGAAATTGAGGAAAAACCGATAGCCGTTGCTATATCTTTGTGTTTTATTCCATAAACATCTGCTTCTGCGGTATATCTGATTCTCACGTGATTGACATATTCGCCGATTGTTGAATTGGTTTTAACTTTGAATAAATGAGAAAAATAAAATTTATTATAACCGGTATATTTTTCTATTTCATCTAAAGAACAATGAGCCCCATGTGCGGCCTGAATATATTGTTTTACAGGTCCGATCACATCATTTGTGTTATTACGGATTTCTGCTATGTGATTCTGTTCAAAATGAAGCAATATTTCATTAATGAGCAGTTTCAGGGGAAGATGCAGATATTTATCTACAGATTCTTCCGTAATGAAACCTTCTTTTTTCCGTGCGATGCTGCAGCGTCTCCGAATCAGATCCGTGATATCATACGGCAATTCAAAGGGGTGAAAACGATACCGGAACTGACCATTGGATTTGACCTGCAGGATATCCCCTTTCAAACAGTTTTTATTGAGATGCAGCCAGAGATGAAGCAAATCATGATCGTGATTGAAATAACCGAACGCATGCGGTTCCCAGGAATCAATGATAAACATATCCCCGGTTTCAGCTTTGAACAGTTTGTTGTTCAGAGGAAGCATACTTTCCCCGTGTAAAACGAACAAAAATTCCACTTCACTGTGTCTGCTTATCTGCATGGGATTTCTGATCACATAATTTTCTGCCGGCATAGAGGAACAGATAAATCTTTTGATACCGGAAAAAAGTATTTTTTTTATTTCATTCATTTTAATCTCCAGACAGCAAGATAACTAAACTATAGCAAAATTTATCAGTTGACAAAAGATAAATTTTAATATATATTATACCTCAAGGATGATAAAAAAGCAATTTCAAAATCTAAAAAAATGTAAAAAAGTCTTAGTTGGCGGATTGTTTCAGATTGCCGCTTGATTCTTTTTGTCAAGCGTTTCCAATGATGAGCCGTTACAGACTGTCAGGAGAATATAAATGCAGATAACGCATGATCTTCATGTTCACACAAATCTTTCCATTTGTGCTGAACCGGAAGCAGATTTGAAGGGATATCTCAAGTGGGCAAAGGCGGCCGGGATAAAAACATTGGCTGTCAGTAATCACTTGTGGGATCATGCTGTGCCCGGTTGGATACCGTGGTATGGTCCTCAGGATTTCAAGCATATTTGCAAAATCAAAGAAGATCTGGAACAGATAACTGATCCGGATATCAGGATTCTGTTTGGAGCAGAAACGGAATACAGTTATCAGGATCATAAAATCGCAATCACAGCAGAAGTTGCAGAACAATTGGATGTCATGCTGGTTCCCAATTCTCATTCAAATATTTCCATGCCGACTGCATTTTATCCGAATCTTCAGCAGCATGCTGACTTTATGCTTCGTGCTTATCATGATATTCTGGATGACCCCAACAGCAAATATGTCACGGCAATAGCGCATCCGTTTGCGGCAGTAGAGTGCCCTTATGAAAGAGAACTTTTACTTCCGTTTATTTCAGATGCTCAGTACCGGGAATGTTTTGAAGAAACAGCCGCAAAAAACATTGCAGTTGAAATAAATGCTTCTGTTTTTTGCAAGAAAACACCGTTTCAGATTCGCAACAGCGAATTCCTGCGGATCTTCCAAATTGCACGTGATTGCAAATGTAAGTTTTCTTTCGGCAGTGATTCCCATTCTCACAACCATATGAAATACGTTCAGGTCTGCGGAATTGTAGCGGATCTTCTGAACCTGACAGAACCGCAAATCATTAACATTTGAAACGTAAAAATGGCAGATACAGACTTTACAGTGATCCGGCATGGACAGACAGCGGAAAATCTCAAAGGGATATTGCAGGGGCATCTGAATACCCCATTGGATTCCGTTGGAAGACTGCAGGCATTCAATGTAGCAGAACGCCTTGCTGATGAAAAGTTTGATTTTATTTTCTGCAGTGATTTGCTCCGTGTGAAAGAGACTGCGGCTATTATTGGAGAAAAGCTGCATCTTTCCCCTGTCTTTCAGCCGGAATTGCGGGAATGGCATCTTGGAGAACTGGAAGGACAGGAATGTTCTTCTCTTTGGGAACGTTATCCGGAAGTTATGAATGCATTCAAATTCGATGACGGTCAGGATGTTCAAGTTCCGGGAGGAGAAACAAAATACCAGTTTTTTTCAAGGATTTCCGGTTATTTGGATTTTCTTGCTGAGAATTGTTCGGGAAAACGGATCTTGATTATCACTCATGGCGGGGTAATGCGTGCAATTTTCAGGCACATTGCAGGATCGCCCCGGAAAGGGTGTATGATCCCCCCGACAGATAATGCGTCGTACAGCCGTTTTTTCCGGCGCGGCGAGTATTGGCAGTTGAGTTGTTGGAATGATGTTTCTCATTTGAAAAATACTCCGCACAGAGAAAGTGTTACGTTCTGATTTCTCAAACAGAATGATTTTCATCACCGGAGATATGAGACTGAAAAAATGAATATCAGAAAAGAGATTTTCGGATATTGGATATTAAACAAAATGTGCAAACGTTTGCTCACAAAACAAGGAGAAGGTAAAATGAAAAAAACAATGGTCTGGTTGGCTCTCACAGCTTTATCCGCTGCGGTTTTTGCGGCTGAGCCCATCGTCTGGAACAAAGAAAATTCTTTCAAAGGATGGGGAAGTCAATTCCGCTGCAAAAAGACAATTTCCAAAGATGGAATGGTCATCACTGTTACCGGAGCGGATTGCAATATCAGCAATAACAATGTTAAGATCAATCCCAAAGAGAATTCTCAACTTTTAATAGAGTATCGTTCCAAAGATATTCCGGCAAAAAACAATGGAAAGCTGTATTACGCGACAGCTTCTAAAGGATTCAATGAAGTAAATGTCTGGAATTTCCGCAATTTGAAAAATGATGGAAATTGGCACACTTTGAAGCTCATAAATGATTCAAAACGCTGGCTGAATGCAGGAACAATTACAAAATTGAGACTTGATATTATTGAACAGAGCTCCGGAACAGTTGAAATCCGTTCAATTACATTCTCAACTCCTGAAGAAGAATAATCTTTTCTTATTTGAGTCAATTTCAAAAGTCTTCAAAAATGTCTGAAAATTCTTGCCGAGATCTGAAAATGGAGCGTTTTCGGTGGTTGCTCTTTGAGTAGCCACGCTCAAACTACCATTTTCACCTCGTCAGCAATCTCTTTTCAGCCAAATTTTGCCGGACTTTTGAAATCACCTCATTTATCAAGCATAAAGGAGAACGTTCCATGAAAAAAATCTTTATCTCGTTAATTTTGTTATCTCTCACAGCAGCATTGTTTTCTGCTGAACCGATCGTATGGAATTTGAAAAATAAATTTAAAGGATGGGGAACCGTTTACCGCTGTAAAAAAAGTATGACAGAAAATGGAATGAGCCTTGCTGCAACAGGACGCGACGGAACAATTTGCAACAATGGAGTCCGGTTCAACTCCAAAGATTATTCTCAGTTCCTGATTGAATACCGGGCAACTGGTTTGCCGGAAAAGAACAATGGAAAACTGTATTATGCAACGTCTGTAAAGGATTTCAATGAAAGTTATGTCTGGCATTTCAGCGGATTGAAAAGCGATGGGAAATGGCATATGCTGACATTGTTCAATGATTCCAAAAAATGGCAGAATGCAGGAACCGTTACCAAGCTGATGCTTGATATTCTCGTTCAAGGGAAAGGATCAATAGAAATCCGCTCCATTACCCTTACCAACCCGGAAGAAGAGTAATTCCGGTTCATCCGTTGCAAAGATAAAAGGATATTATTTTATGGCTGTTACAATTCTTGACATTGCAAAAGAAACCGGCAGGACATGTTCCACTGTCAGCCGCGCCTTGAATAATTGCGGGAGAATCAGTGACAAAGTCCGGGAAGAAATTCTGGAAGCGGCTGAACGGCTGGGATATCGTCCGAATTCTGCCGGAGTCGCTCTTCAGAAAGGACGGACAAATACCATTGCTGTGCTGCTCCCGGAATTGGGCAACCCGTTTTATGCAGACTTGCTGCATTATTTCAAGCGGGCATGTGCTGCGCAGGGGTATGACGTTGCGGTTTATGATTATGAATACAGCAGAGAACTCGAACGTCATCTTTTACAAAAAATGTACACGGGCTTTTGTGATGGTGTTTTCGCCGCGGTTTCCAGTTTGGAATATACCGGAGATCTGATAAAGCGGCTCTGGAAAGCTCATGTCCCCGTCACAATTCTCGGGACATCACAACAATCGGATTTTCTTCAGTGTTATGATTATGTTTCTGTGGATCACTGTAATGCTTTAGCAAAACTTTTCTCTTATCTTTCAGAACATGGCAAACGTCATGCAGTTAAAACAGAAATTTGCATTACAAAAGATATTTCAGAATACGTCAAAGATAAAATAATGGGGATTTTCAAAGAGACTGCAGGTCAGGCGACTTTGAATTTTTATGATTTGAAACCAGACAACAGTTCTCCGGTCCTCACGGGAATTTCTGCTTTTCAGAAAATTATGAAACTGTATCCGGAAACGGATGTGATTATTGCTCGAAATGGAATGGAACTTTACGGAATGTTAGCTTCCTCCCGTGAACGGGATATCCGGATTCCGGATGATCTGATGTTCATCTGCTGTGACAATACCTGGCTGAATCAATATTCTTCCATTCCTATCTTAGCAATAGATCAGCATACAGAAGAACTTGCAAAAAATGGTTTTGAAATGATTTATCGCAGAATCAATTCTGAAAAATGGCTGCCTGCAGACAGATTTATCGCTGAAACAACAACAGTTTTACCGAAGTTTTCAAATAATAACAAATGAGAGGAGAAGCTCAAACACAACAATTTATGAATCATCCAACACGGAAGTGAAAAGTCAGAAAAGAAATGAAAACGAGAAGGAAAAATCAAAATGAAAAAATCAAAATGTTTCACTCTTATTGAACTGCTGGTTGTGATCGCGATTATCGCAATTCTTGCCGGAATGCTGCTTCCTGCTTTGAACAATGCCAGAGAAGCCGGAAGATCTTCCCGGTGCATGAATAATCTGAAACAGATCGGTCATGGAATCATTCAATATGCTGACAGCAGCGATGACTGGTTGCCGAGAAGTCAGTCAATTTATTATTCCGCAAAATTTATCAACGGATACGATCCTAAAGTTTTAGGTTCCCCTTCGACTTACAAAGGGACTCCGGCTCTCTTTCGCTGCGACACTGCAAAATGGATCTGGAATGATATTCATCCGAATGATTGGAGAGGGTTTTACGGAAATTATACGGAAAATCAGGGGTTGTTCCGGGCGGACAAAAAAAATATAAAAATGACGGCTGTAAAAAAAGCTTCCATGACCGGGATGTTCTGGGAGGGAAATAAGAAATCTCAGCCGCAGACTTATGAAGGAGCAAGCGGAAGCTATTGCGTGATCATTTCCAAAGGCGGATCATGGTTCCTGGACTGGCGGCACAATAACGGAATGAATATCGGATATCTTGATGGTCATGCAGTCAGCGCAAAACGTCAGGAAAGACTGCCGATTCTGATTCTCAGCGACGGAAATCTGGTCGAACTGTAAACCGGGGATAAAAAATGAACAAAATCAAGCAATATCTTATTGTTCTCGCCGGAATCATCTCTGCCGGAATTTCCTTTGCTGCAGACCCCGTTTTTACCATTGATTTCAATGAATCAAAGATCCGTGGAGTGAAAGCTGATGGTTATAAAGTTCTTGCACGCTATGATGAAAAACCGAAGATCGTTAATGGAATTTCCGGCAAAGGCGTTCTTCTTGACCGGACTTCACTCTATTACACCTCAAACGGAATCGTCAATCCGTCTTTAGGTGCAGTCTCTTTCTGGATCAAGCCGGTTGACTGGGGTGATAAGAATATCAATTGTCTTCCTATTTTCACTTTGGATACTTCCGGCGGATACGGATGGAGAATCCTCTTATATTACCATGCCGATGCCAGCGGAAAACTTCTTGACTTTCGCATGAAAATGCCTCAGAACCGGGAAGTTATGGCTTGGGCAAATACGAAATCCGGTAATTTCAAGAAAGGGGAATGGAATCATATCGTTCTTTCCTGGACCAATATGGAAATGAATATTTATGTCAACGGAACTTACAAAGTAACATCTACTTACGGTTTGCCGATTGACCGTCCGGAAAAAGATAATGAGAAAATCTATTTCATGCCGAACAACTTCTGGAAACTTCAAAACAAGTTCAAAACAGAACTTGATGAGATCAAATTTTTTGCTTCAGATCTGACCCCGGCAGAAGTACAGCAGCTTTATCTGGAGGGAAAACCTGTTAAAATTACAGAAAGCGAACGTGCCTCTGCAGGAATTCCGAAAACTGTCCGGAAGCCGGAAATCGATGGGAAAATCGGACCGGATGAATGGAACGATGCCACAAGTCTTCCTTTGCAGACTCATCTTGCGTCACAGAGACTTTACGATTCGGCTGCCGCATGGGTTCTTGCAAAACATGATGACAAGTTCCTGTATCTGGCGTATCTTGTTGAAAAACAGGTTCCTGTGAATTGTACAGCGGCTGCCGGCAAACGCTGTATGGATGCATTGATTACAAACGGTGATGAAGTCGAGTTTATTGTAAATAAAGGCAAGCATGCTGCCAGCAATGAAAGTATACAGTATTTTCTCGCCCCGAATGGCAGTTTCGCCTATAAGATTCCCGGAAGCTGGAAGGCTGAATCCGGATGGCTTCATGCCGCTTCTTCCGGTAAAAATGGCTGGATTGGAGAAATGGCAATTCCTCTTTCTGAATTGCCGTTCAAGAATGGTGCATTGACTGCAAATTTCGGTCTTCACCGTCCGAAAGATCCGGATATTGATTCCAAGGATAACCGTTGGCTTGCATGGAGTTCCTGCGGAAAAGCAGGTTATTTCACGGAAAGCAGCGGAACTTTGTTTCTCAATGGCAAAGCTCAAGGTGCGTTGAATTTCGGAAATTTGATTGAAAAGCAGCTTCAATATAAATCTGTTGGCAATACTGTTCTGAAACTGCAGAGTATGGTCAATAAAAAATCTCTGGAAATCAAAAAGAATGGAGAAATACAGATTCCCTGGAGCGGTTTGACAAAATTGACACTGAAAGGGGATCAGTACAACTGGGTTTCTCTTGCTGATATCCGAGAATATGCAGAAATGAACTCAGAATGTTTTTCTGACCGGAAAGAGATCAACTTTGATATCCGGCTCAGCAAGAGTGATAAACGTGTTCAGAAAGCTGTCAAACAGGGAGATTTGATCGCAACGGCAGAAATCCTTGATTTGAAAGGAAAACGTTATGGTTTGAAAAAGAAGAATTTGAAATCATTCAGAGAAACAGTTGTCGTACCGTTTTCTCCGATGCCCACAGGAAAATATATCCTGAAAACGACACTGAGTAACTCTGTTCTGAATGTTGTTCTTCAAAAGGATTTTATTGTTCCGGATCTGAGTTTTCTCGGAAATCAGTTGGGAATGGAAAAGGTTGTTCCCGCCCCCTGGACCAAACCGATCCTCAAGGGGGATACGGTTACAATGAAATATCAGAAATACAGATTCGGGAAAGATCCGTTTCCTGTACAGATGGAGAATCGCGGATATTCTGTTCTGCGTTCTACCAGCGGATTGCAGCTTGTCCGGAATGGGAAAGCTGTCAAATGGAAAGATTTTTCAGAGAAATCGGATACCGGCAGCAATGAATATATTCATACATCAGGAAGCATGAAAGCTGCAGATGATTCTTTGCAGCTGAATTGGAAACGGACACTGGAATATGATGGTCTTCTGCGTTATGACTTTTCATTGATTCCGCTCAGAAACGATGTCTCTCTGGATCGTCTTTCTGTGGATTTTGTTCTTCCACCTGAACACTGTAACGCGTTTGGAGATCCTGCATTTGCGATTCTGCCTGCAAATCAGAAAAGTTTCTCCGGAAAACACACTCTTTCTGTCTGGGGAAAACGCGGTATCTGCATTTTTACCGGAGATGATACCAATTATGTCTTTGGAAAAAGCGGAATGCCCTTCACCGTTGTCCGTCAGCCGGACGGTTCTGCCCGTGTGACTGCCGCACTGATCGGAAAGAGTACATCTTTGCCGGAGCGTGCGGAACTTTCTCTTGGCCTGATGACGATTCCGGGCAAAGCACCGCGTCCGGATTGGCGGAAAATCCATTCGGAAGGCTGGTGGGGATATCCCGGACAGAATCTGGCGATCCGCGGCTGGTCACATGAGGCGAAATTGATTGGTTTCAAACGGACTTATCTGCTTCCCGAACCGTGGGATCCGGAAAGTATCCGGAGAGAAATCCAAAAAGATGCAAAAAGAGGAATCGCATGCATTCCTTATTGCTGCAATACCAATATACCATCCAACAATTCTCTCCAGTATTACTTCGGTCCCTCCTGGGCAAGCCGTACAAAGGATGGTGTGATCAATGCCGGGATCCCTGCAAAAGATTTCGATGGACAGGATTACCATTTCCTCTATCCCGTTATGGTGAATCATCCGGAATTCCGGGATTATCTTGCCTATTACACGGCAAAGATCATGGATGATTACGGATATGCCGGACTGTATCAGGATGGCGGAGGGATCGGTATTTCACCGATCCCATATAATTTCAAAACAGTGAAAAATGTTCTTTCCAAAGACAGACCGGTTTTGCGGACGAATATCTGGGGATTGCGGAAATGTTACAAGCGTCTCTGGAAAATCATTCACAGCCGGAAGAAAGACGGGTATCTCTGGGCGCACAGTTGGCGGAGTTTTCATCCTGCTGCAATCAGTTTTGTGGATCTGGTCAACCCCGGCGAAGAGTTTATGCACTCTTTCCCGCTGAATCATCACGTATATGTGAATGATCCCAAACTGTCAACTCCTGAATTGTGGCGTTATGCCTACAGCAGTGATGCAAATGGTGTGGGAATGCAGTTTCTGCCTCTTGTCTACTGGCGTCCTGAAATCAAATCGTTTTTCCGGAAAGGGTTGAAAAATACCATTCCCGAACGCAGAAAACTCTGTGAATCCATGATTATGATGTGCATGCTGAATGATATTCCGATGTCCGGTTCCGGATATCCCGGAATTGAAGGACTCTGGCCGGTTCTTGACCGGGAAAAAATTGCAGATGCCGATTTCGTGCATTATGATGATCAGAAAGATATCACAACAGACGATCCGAACGTCAAAGTCAGTTATTATGACTGGCCGAAGGAATCCAGAAGAATGATCGTTATTGGAAACTTCGGCAAAGCAGCTGCTTCCGTCAAGGTACAGCTTCCTTCCGGATTTTCCCCGCAGGCCGTGGAACCGTGGCCCGATGAAAAGAAAATTGATTTCAGGGAAAAGATAGAGCTTCCCGGTTACGCAAGCCGGATTTTCATAATCAGAAAGTGAGTGGATTTATGAAGAAAAAAATATATGCGATCGTAAACAGTCATATTGACCCTGTCTGGGTTTGGTCCAGATCATCGGGACAGTACAGCTGGATCAATACAGCACATTCTGTTGTGCGGATGATGGAACGGCATGGAGATATGAAATTTTCCTGTTCCAGCAGCGCAATGTACCGTTGTATTGAAGAAAATGCCCCGGTCCTTTTTTCGGAGATCAGGGAACTGGTGAAATGCGGCCGATGGGAAATTGTCGGCGGCTGGGAAGTACAGTCAGATGCAATCATTGCAGATACGGAATCTCTGATCCGGCAAGGACAGATGGGAAAACAGTATTTTCAGGAAAAATTCGGTGTGGATGTAAAAATCGGCTATTGTGTGGATTCTTTCGGACACAGCGCGCATCTGCCGAAAATTTTCAATATGACAGGATTTTCACATTATGTTTTTCTGCGTCCGATGTCACATCAGACAAATCTGCCATATTTATTTGACTGGCGTTCCGAAGATGGTTCTCAGGTTCGTGCTCTCCGGATCTTTGATACTTATGCGTTTCAGAATGCATCAAAAGAAGAGTTTATGGACCGGATCGCTCAGCATGTTGAGCAGGGATTGGAACATCAGACATTCTTTTTCGGAGTCGGAGATCATGGCGGCGGGCTTTACGAAAAACATTATGAGTGGCTTCTGGATGCTGCTCAGGAATATGATATTCATTTTTCCACGCTTCAGGAATATTTTGAGGCAACCGGAAAAGAAGATGTTCCCGTGATTGAAAACCGGGAACTCGGTCCGGTTTTCAGAGGCTGTTACAGTGCATGTTATGAAGTGAAAAAAGCAATCGCAACAAGTTCAAACAGACTGGCTGTAGCAGAAAAGTGCGGGATTCCAAGCTCAAAACTCAAAAATGAATGGCGGGAACTGCTGTTCCATAATTTTCATGATGTCATATCCGGAACTTCCTCTTATCCATCCTGTTATGAGGATATCCTCCCGGCATTGGGCAGTGTGATTTCCTCCGCCGACAGGGAAATCAGAAATGCACTTTGCCGCAGGAGTGAATCTTTGGATTCTTCCATCTGTAAAGAGGGCGGTCTCTATGTTTGGAATCCGGAAAATACAGCTGTTTCCGGGATAGCTGGTGTTCCCGGCTATACAGATCCCAATGAGATCGGCAGTGATTTCAACGCGCTGATTGATCAGAACGGAACGGTTTATCCTCTTCAAATTACATTTCAGACACCGGCTTTGTTCTCACCATGTGCAATGCCGTGGGGGCGTTTGACAGCTGTCATTCCGTTGAATCCGAATGAGGAAAAAATTCTTGCTTACACCCGGACCGATAAAGTACCGGAAAATCTGGGGTTTGAAAAACAGTATCGGTCTCTGAAAAAGATACAGTTTCTCCGGTTTCATGATGACTCCGGAACATGGGGTTTCGATCTGGAAAAATTTATCCGTCCGGAAGATATCGCAGAACTGGTAAAAACCGAAGAGCTTGCAAATGGTCCTGTCTGCTCCATTCTGCGTGCAATTTACCGGATCAATAATTCGGAAATCCAGCTTGATCTTTACCGTTATGCTGATGTTGATGAATTGAAACTGGATCTGAAATTTGACTGGAAAGAGCGGCTCAGTGTCTTGAAAATAGCATATCAATACTATGAGAAAGACATCCGTTTCTTTACTGGAACCCCCGGCGGAGAGATTTGCAGATATCAACCGAAATATCCAAGATACAGTTTTCAGATTCGCAATAACCGCCGGGAACCGATGTACCCCTGTTCCGGCGAATTTTCCATGACAGAATGGAGTGCAGTATTTTCCGGAGAGAAGGCAACAGCCTTTTATTCAGCAGATCTTCATGGATGTGATTACGCCGAAGGAGCGTTGCGTCTGACTCTTCTCCGGACAGTTCCGTATGCCGACCATCTTCCGTTTATGAGAAATGAGGAAACTGGATACCAGGATATGGGTTTGCAGTTCCGGACTGTCTGGCTTTTGGAAGATGCGGTTGTCAAACCGGAGGCTCTTCCTCAAAAAGTCCGCAGTCGGCTCCGTAATTTTGAATGTGCGGAAATTACAGCACATGCCAAATCCGGCGATTTCCCAGCATTCCATCCGCCGGTTATCCAATGTTCAGAAAATATCGTTATGGAATCAGCCGGGAAACTGGATGACAATTCCTGGGAAGTGCATCTGTTGAATTATGGACCGGAGGAACAGATTACTCTTCCTGATGGAACATTGCATAGAGTTCCCGCAAAATCGCTGCAGAGGATTATCATCTGACAGACACAGAATGGTGAAAAGGTAAGAACATTATGAATGAATTGATTCTTGATGGCAGCTGGACCTTGTTCAGCTGCGAAAATCCGTCTCAGAAAATTCCCGCTGTTTTGCCGGGCGACAATTATTCCGCTTTGGTGAATGCCGGTCTCTGTCCGGATCCGTATTACGGAAAAAATGAACTGGAAATTCAAAAATTCCGCTATGAAAGCTGGAACTGGGAACGGGATTTTACCGTGTCGGAAGATTTGCTTTCTCTTCCATACCTGTATCTGGAACTTTCCATGGTTGATACATTTTGTACCGTTTTTGTAAATGAAAAAGCAGTTTGTGAATGCGGAAATGCCTATGCAGCTTATCGTCCGGAAATAAAACGGTTTCTGCATCCCGGTCAAAATACGATCCGTTTTGCATTCCGCCCGATTGATGCTGAAGCCAAACTCATTGCAGAAAAACGAGGTGGAAATTATCCGCACAGCGGTGATTGTCTTGTGGAACATCTGAATCAGGTAAGAAAACCCATTTGTTCCGGAGGCTGGGATTGGGGAATTACGCTGTCCGCGTATGGAATCTATGCTCCTATCCGTATTACCGGAAGAAAAAATGCAAGCATCCGTTCGGTTTATACAAAACAGGATCACTTTCAAAATAAAGTCAAGGTGACGGCTGTTGCGGAAATTTTTGCGGAGAGAGAAGGGGCAGAAACAGTAGAATTTCATTTCAACGGAGAAAGCCGTTCTGTTTCAACCGTTCTTCATCCGGGAGATAATCTTGTTCAGACCGTTTTTGAAGTTAAAAATCCCCGGCTTTGGTGGCCGAACGGATTCGGTTCACCGGAACTTTATCCCCTTACGGTCAGCACCTCTATTGAAAGTGAAACCCGGCAGATCGGACTCCGGAAACTGGAAGTCATTAACGAGGAGGATCAGTACGGATTTTCTTTGAAATTCCGGGTAAACGGAATCGACATCTTTGCAAAAGGTGCAGACTGGATCCCCTGCGATGCCATGCCTTCCTGTCAGACGCCGGAACGGTATGAGGATCTTCTTGAATCTGCACGTATTTCAAATATGAATATGATCCGTGTTTGGGGCGGCGGTCAATACGAAAAAGACTGCTTCTATGAGATTTGTGACCGGAAAGGCTTGCTGGTCTGGCAGGATATGATGTTCGCTGTCGCTATTTATCCGGCTGATGATGCATTTATCCGTGATGTATGCATGGAACTGGAATATCAGATCAGGCGTCTTCGTTCTCACGCATGCGTTGCAATGTGGTGCGGAGATAATGAATGTATCGCCTGTCTTACCTGGCTTCCGGAAGAACGCGAGCAACGTTTGGAAAATTATAAAAAGCTGAATGCCGCTTTAGCAGAAAAAGTCAAAGAACTTGCCCCGGAACGAACATTCCGAATCAGCTCACCCAGCGGCAGACCCGGAAACTTCAATAAAGGATGGCATAATGACAAAGATGGCGACATGCATTACTGGGAAGTCTGGCATGGCGGCAAAGATTTCAGTGCCTATTATTCCATCAAGCCGCGGTTCTGCTCAGAATTCGGATATCAGGCATTCCCCTCATTGGAAACTGTATCAAAATTCTGCCCTGAGGAAGAGTATGACGTTCTTTCTCCAACAATGAGTCATCATCAGAAATGTCATCTTGGAAATCAGCCGATCCTGAGAATGTTTGAAAAATATTTCCGGAACCCGGAAGGTTTTGCTAACTTCCTGTATCTCTCACAAGTTCAACAGGCACTGGCAATCAAGACCGGTGTGGAATACTGGAGGACACTCAAACCCCGCTGTATGGGAACATTGTTCTGGCAGTTTAATGATAATTGGCCCGTTGCATCCTGGTCCAGTGTGGAATTCGGCGGAAAATGGAAACTGCTTCAGTATGAAGCCCGACGGTTCTATAATCCGGTAATTCCGTAATGCTGAAAACGCCCGAAGGAAAGTATGAACTGTATGCCGTAAGCGATCTTGCTGAAGAGTGTGAAGTGACGATCCGTGAAGACTGTCTCTCTCTTTCCGGAACCGTTGCAGAAAGCCATCGTCATCATGTGACTCTCTCACCGGGGGAAAGCCGGTTGGTTCAGCAATATGATGCAGAGTATTTTTCCGGGTTCTTTCCGGAACAGCATTTCATTGAACTTTATACCATGGCAAAAGGTGCGGGTGGAAAGTGTTATTCTCACAGAAATTCCTTTTTCTTTGCGGCTTTCCGTGATATGATGCTGCCCGATGCTGAAATACAGGTTCAGGTCAGAGATGATAACACCATCTCTTTGACAACTGATCTTCCCGCATTTTTTGTCACTCTGGATGCATGTGGTGTGCCGGGAATCTTCTCTGACAACAACTTTACCCTGCTGCCGGGGGAAACTAGGGAAATCAACTTCCAAAGAAAAGAACCCGTCTCCACAGAAAAGTTGAAATCCAGGTTGACGGTCTGTCATTTGCGGCAGACTTATGGAAAAGAATAACTATTTTTACTTGAATAGATTCCCGGCAGCTGTTAATGATATAAGAATCTGCGGCGACCGGGAATTCATCAAAAAAAAACCTTTTTCTGATTGACAAATCACCGTTTCCATGTTAATTTTATTCTGCATCTGATACTTCCTTTACTTTTTTGTTTGGAAACTGAAAAAATAAGGGGCAGATGCACTTTTGTCAAATAACTTGTCCCATCACAAAATTTGGGACATTAACGAATTATCAGGAGTTTGACCGGTTGAAATGATTACGGTTCTGCTTACAAAAATTATCACATTATTTCTGATTATGATTGCAGGAATAGCATTGGTGAAAACGAAAATTATCAAGGCGCAGAATGTGGAAGGTCTCGCTCGCATTACACTCTATTTGATTATTCCCTGTGTCGTTCTCCGGGCTTTTGATACGGAATTGACAGTAACGGTCCGCAACGGGATGATTTTCTCTGTTACGATTGCAGTCGCGATCCATATTTTCTTTTTTGTTCTGGTTCCGCTGATGCAAAAGTTTTTTCATTTCAATGAGATCGAGTTCCTGTCTGTCATTTATCCCAATTCAGGAAATCTGGCGGTTCCTCTTGTAGCGGCTGCTCTGGGCTGGAATTATGTGATTTATACAAGCAGTTTCATCATGGTACAGCAACTTCTGATGTGGAGTCATGGCAGGATCATAATGCAGGGAGAACGTATTTTTGATTGGAAAAAGATGTTTCTTAATGTCAATATTATTGCAGTATTTGCAGGTTTTATTCTGCTCCTGACTCAATATCGTTTCCCGAAGCCGATACAGGATGCCATTTATTCCCTTGCAGACATGATCGGCCCCGTAACAATGCTGATCTGCGGAATCCTGCTGGCTTCGACTAAATTTTCCATGATTACCTCCTACCGTAAATGGTGGATAGTTATTTTGATGCGGCTCATTCTTCTGCCAGTGATCCTTGTGATCATTTTCAAATACAGCGGTGTTGCGGAGCTTGTAACAGATGGGAAAAATATTCTTCTGGTTACCTTGTTTTCCGTTACGACACCACCGGCAACGACTTTAACACTTATGGCAGAAGTTTATCACAAAGATGCAGTTTATTCAAATCTGCTCAATGTTGTTGCAACTCTGTTATTCCTGCTGACGATGCCGCTTGTCCTTGCGTTATATTTAAGCTGAAATTACCTCGAGAATTATAAATTACGAATTCGATTCAGGAAGTGAATTTTTGTATGGAAAAGAGAGAACGGGGAGACTCTGTAATATCGCGCTCCAATTTCATCGCCAAATTGAACAATTTTTGTAAAACTTCGGACATTCCTACCAATAACTATTCAGCCAGTCACTTGACTGGCTTTTTTCTTGCCCTAAATTCCCTTGTGTCAGAGGGATTTACAACTTTGCCAAATTCTCTGTGCCCTTGATATCACCCCGTAAAACCATCCAAAATCTCTCTTTCTCTCTGTTCTCTGGGGGACAAGAGGGTAATTACCTTCTGCGTTACATTTTTTATAAACCCTTGATATTGAAAATGGTATGTATAATGCTACTTTTTTAAGTTTTTTTGCATTGATCGGAGTAGCGTACGATACAACAGAGAATAGAATTTTCACAATAAATACTCTTTTGAAGGTAAAAAAAATCCCGATGCGATACTTAACAAGTACCACACCGGGATTACTGTGATTGGGGATTAAGCCATGCCAAAAGCTTCTCGCTGCTCCTGCCAGCTTTCGGGGAAACCGTATATGAGTTTGGTAAGTGCTAAAGTTTCCGGAGCTTTACCAGTCATTATTGCGGTTATAATATCCGGGGCGAGATTTACAAGCGATAATGTTCGCGCGACATTGGAACGGTCGGATTTAAGATGCTGTGCAAGTTCAATAACAGATGAGGAAGCACAAAAGCAATCATCTTTTCGGGTGGTGCAGTGTCGTAGATGACCTTGTAATAATTGAGAGCCTCATTGAGATTTCTCTTTTCAACTTTCATAAATACCTCCTTGGTTTGAGTTAAAAAACACAAAGCCCCGCCGATCCGTCATGGATCAACGAGGCTTATATTTGATCGTGAGCTTATCTCACTATAGTGATATATAACTCAATTTTTTTGAAAAGCTGTTATCTTCTTTCATTATCCCAAGGCAGAAATCAACATAAAGTTGAATAACCATTTTCCTAAAATAGCATTCATTATCAAACTTCCCAGTAATATTCCCGCCAATGCAATCGGCATTCCAAAGGCTTCATATTCCTCTTTCACTTTACCTATAATGGTTCCGATTCCCATTCCAATAAAACCTCCAACACTTCCACCGATCAGGAATGTTAAAAAGATTCCGGTACATCGCCAAAATCCATCCAATTTTACGACTCCGAAGATTGCCATTGCCAAATTTACCAAAACGATAAATGCAATACAGCATCCTATCACTGCCTGTTGTTTTTTTTCTTCTGTTTCAGACATTTTTTTCCTTTCATTTTACTGTTTTATTTTCATTCCAACGGATCATTTTCATTCGCATATCCGGCGACGCATAATCCAATGGTGTATGACCATATTTATCTTTTACATTCAATAACGCCCCCGACTTTATCATCAGATAGGCTTCTTTTTCAAGATTCAGGTTCGCTGCATGATGCAAAGGGGTTTTTCCATCTACATCAACAACATTCACTCTGGCGCCTTTCTGCAAAAGCGGCATAATTAACGATGGCATATCGTTGCGCAGAACAAATAACAATGGTGTCGGTCCTTTGAATTGACTGTCATATTCATTCACATCAGCTCCATTTTGGATCAGCAGAAGAGCTATTTCGCTGCGATCAAACGCATGGCTGAGAGCAGCAAAAAGCGGAGATGCTTCCGGATTCCCGCGAAAAGGAATCCCCTGTTCATTCAATTTTAAACGTTTCCTTTGAATATCCACCTTTTCAGCCAATAATTCCCGAACTGTTACAACGCTGTTTGCATCAATGGCAACCATAAGTAACGCTTCTTGTTTTGTACGTAGATCCGCATTTTTCATTTTTTGAACAAATGCAACATTACTTTTTATATCAGATATAGTTTCTGAAATACTTGTTTTTTCCGATTTTGTATCTGATATAATTTTTGCCTTGCCAACAGATTCCAGTGGAATTCCCCAGAACAGCATCAGTAACAAATGAACTCCCAATACCCATCCGATCACACCTCCGATTGCACTCGGTCCATACATCCAAAATAATTTCAAGCGGATAATATCACTAATTCCACCGTTGGTAATAACAAAATCCGGTTTGGCAAACTTTCGAATGGCATTTCCGATACTCATACCAATGCTGCCACAAATCATACCTCCGAAAAATACAGTACAAAACATTCCGCAGCAAAGCCAGAATCCTTTGACATAAACAACAGCATATATGGCAAAAGCAAGTGATACAAAAGATAAAACACCCGGCAAACAACCGAATTCATTATTACCGTTTTCGGTTTTCTCTGAAATATCTGTACTCATTTTTTCTCCAGAGTATCATCAAAATGTTTCATTAATCCGTCAATACCTTTTCTGACACTGGCGATACGCAGCAGAATACTTTCTGTATTATTCAGCACAGTCCGCTTACCATCCAACTCATCATACCCACCGACTTTCAGTACAGCAACCCCTTCAGCACAGGAAAACGCAGTAAACTGTAATAAGAGAAGATACTTATATCCTTTTGGACTGGTAGCGTTAACTTTGAACGTAATCAGGTACAACGTTTCATTTTTAGCTGTTGGGTTGGCATTTTCTGAAAGTGTTTCATGCTGAATGATCGTTTCCAGTTCAGGATAGCCCTGTTTCAGGATGTCCTGAAAAGAGGTATCCGGATCAAAACCATACTTTGTACACATCTCGGCATATTGTTCCAAAGCAACACGGGCACCTCCTGGTATATGAGCATAGGCTTGCAATTGGTTTTGCATGGTTACTTCAAAAAGACTCTTTGCATTGATTTGTGCCGCAATAGCTCTTCCCTCCGCTTCCGGATTTTGACGGCATCCGGTAAATAGAATAATTACTGTTACCATCCAAATAAGACGGAATACTTCTGTAAAAATTTTCATTTTCAAATCTCCTTAATCAAGACGATGCTGCTGTTTACGAAAACATTTTTCAGGGTCGCAAATATCGGACACCCATGAAAACATTTGAGCACATAATTTTTTTTGAAACGGAGGTATAAATTCACTCTTATATTTTTTGTAATAAAATCCTATCAGATATTCTGCCACACCCAAACCTGCACCGGCTGCAGTAGCGATCAGGCGAAATCCTTCAATGCTTCCTTGCATATCTTCCTTACCGGCTGAATCGGCAAAAATAAACATTCCGACTGTAAAAAGTTTATCGGCATTCTGTTCGGCAGCAGCTTGTTGAGTTAAATTTTGCAAAGCCCTTTGAAAGAGCTTTTCATCTGAATGAGCTTTTGAATATTCTGCCACTTTCCCCAGATCGCAAGTTTGAGCAATTTCCTTCATTTCCAACTGAATTCTGCTGATTTGCAATTTCAATGAAGAATCATTGACCGACGATGCGGAAGATAAGACTGAACCGGGCTGTCCAGGTGAAGTTTCCGAAGATTTTTCTTTTACATCAAAATCACCGTGACACATACTGTTGACCCAGTCAAACAACTGACAGATATCCCGGAATGATGCTTGTGTAAGTTCAAATAGCTTTTGCCCATTGACTCCGACAACTGATCCCAGAAATTTCTTTTTGACATAAAAAGTATCTGTCGGTTTGAGGGGAATGGAACTTGCTGATGATGCAAATTCTTTGTATTGAATGGTGTTTCTGGTTATGATCACGCCTTCAGCTGCACTTCCGAAAACTGTGTCATCGATAAGACATATTACCTCTTCTTTTTCAATTCCGAAACCATAATTTGCCAAAGCCCCGGTTAATTTTTCAGTAGGAATATTGGGTGCAGCATAAATTTTATTACTGAAAACAAGTGGACATTGAATTGTTTGTTTTTTTGTTTTAAGTTCCAGCATTTCGCCGCAAAAGCGACATTTGATAGCTACGGCTTTAATTGCTTCACCGCAGAACGGGCATTGCTTTGATTCTTCTGTCATTTTGTACTCCATTTTCATTTTCAGGGTACAAAAAAAAGACGTACCCTTGTTTTACGCACATAAGAGGCACGCCAATGCCTGAATACCACGCAAAGACAAGGGCACGCCTGTATAGACAGACGTACCTTGACAAGCGGATGGTATTCTTGAAATTTTGGCGTTTTCTTATGTATCCATCGCTTGAAGATTCGTAATCTTCAAATTGTTTTAATTGTTCAAATCGTTGTTAATTTATTCTTCTGTTGTTACAATCCTTTCAGTTTGTTTGAAACAAAATATACAACCTGAAATCGGAAATTACAAGTCTTTTATGAAAAAATCCGCACAGTCGGGGACTTTTTGATCAGCCGGAAACACCAAATAAAAAGGTGTTTCCGACTCTTGAAAGCTATAGAAGTTTTTTATACTGCTGGATAATTGATTTTGATATTTTTTCAGAATAACATTTTCCTGTATTGTCTGAAAAATTATTTTATTGTAAAAAACTTAATCAGGAAATCCTCATTGAAAAACAAAAAAAGGACAGTGTAACGAACTTTCTGTAAAATTGCATATATCGGAGGGGTAGAGTTATGCATAGTTTGCACTCCGTCGAGAATGGGTCTATCCAACTCGTCGGAGACGGAGTGCAAACTGTGAATAACTCGGTTGAAAATCCGAAA
>JAFVTF010000106.1 GCA_017503375.1 Lentisphaeria bacterium
AATGTCTGAAAATTCTTGCTGTGATCAGAAAATGGAGCGTTTTCGGTGGTTACTCGTTGAGTAGCCACGCTCAAACTACCATTTCCATCTCATCAGCAATCTCTTTTCAGCCAAATTTTGCCGGACTTTTGAAATTACCTCATATAAAATCAAATATTTTTCATCAGTTGACGGAAATTACCAGCGGCAGATTCCAAATCTCCCGGGTAAAATGCTCCCCCGCCAAGACAGAAATATCCTGAAAAGTTACGGCATCGCATGATAGATATCATTTCTTTGATTTCTGCATTTCCCAATGCTAATTCCGTTCTGTTTCCATCCCAAGTACAATCGGCAACATCCAGCTGTCCGGTGGTTTTGATAAAACGGCCTGCCTGATATGAGTAAAGAAACGGATTTTCTCCGACTTTGGCAAAATTTGCTGCATTGAAGCAGAAAAGAAGTTCAGGGGTGTTTTTCAGAAGATCAGAAAATTCCTGTGCCGCAGATTTTGAACTTTGTGCAACATTGTAAAGCACAACATCCAATCTGTTTTTCTTCAGAATCTTAACTGCTTCAGCGGACCCGGAAAGAGGCATGATCACACGATTGATTCCCGATTGCAAAAGTTTCTCTGCCAGTTTTTCCGGTTCATCCGGTACACACGGCAAACGGATTCCACTGACTTCAATCTTTTCATCTTTGAATTCCTGAACTGCCTCCTGAAGTTTTTTCACAGATAATTTTGCAAAAAGTTTCCCTTGCAGATAGTCCAGCTCTATGAGATTGATTCCCTGCTTCTTCATATTTTCCACCATTTCCGGAATATAACGTCCAGCCAAACGGGAAGAAACCGTCAACTGAAACGATTCATGGGCCATTTCGTAAGCATAAATCGCGGCCCGCTGTTTTACACAGTCCGCACAATTCGGATTGCTGCAGAGAAACAGATCAGGACATTCTTCTCCAGTGGTCATAAGAATATCAAACATGGAAACACTGTCGATCATGCGAACCTGGGCATTTCCGATCCGTCCGATCTTCATTGCTCCTGAATCACGCAGAAGAGCATCAATTCCGATAAAATCACGATGTGGACCGGGGAAATATTTATACTCTTTTTTGACTTCTTTCCCGGAAGATATTTTGACTGTGCAGGAAATTGGCTGCAGATAAGGAAGTTCCAGAAGAGCTTCTATACTGTGAAGGGTTGTATTCCGATCCTGATCAACTCCCAGCAGACAAATTATCCCTTTTTTTTCAGCCAATCTGGTAAATGGCGTATGAATCCCATGAGCCGTTTCCGCTTTCCAGTGATCTTTGCAAAGTTCTTCGGCTGCCGGACCGTATGCTGCAACAGCTCCGACCGGACAGGTACTGATAATTGCTCCCGGAAGATTTTTAACTTCTTCAACAAGGACTCCCAATGATGCAAATGCGGGAACCAGCAACGTACCTTTTTTTCCGATTACATCAAGAAATGCATGAATTACTGCAGATGGCCCTCCGATAACTTCTCCCAAACTCAAATAGGAACTGTGCAGCATTACAACACTGCCGTTTTTCAATCCAAGTTCCCGTAATCCTGCAGAAATTTCTTTACGATCCATTTTCTTTCTCCTGGTTATAATAATGGTTATAAATCTTTCATTTCAACTAAAATCCGGCAGGGAATCTGAGTCAAATCCGGAATTTTCGGAAAAAGAACGGTCAGTTCTGCATATTTAGAACCAACTTGCTTCATTCGTCGGGGTTCGCAGACGGTACTGATCCCAGCTTTGAACAGCCTTAAAAATACACCTTCCAATGCTTTGCTTTCATACACATCTGATACAAGCAGCCGTACTCCACACGAAATGATCCAATCAACCGCGCTGGAATCAAGCCAGACACTACGCTTTTCGATATCATCAGGTTCCAGAGAGCCAAGCGCATTGATCATAAGAGCCGGTGTACTGATTTTTGAGCCAAACGTCTGTTCTAATTCCTTCCCGGATATGCCGCCGCTTCCACTTGCCCGGTCAAGGTGAATGACAGAACAAGGAATTCGGTAAAAGTCTTCGATATGCACATTATCTGCCCGGATCCCATCATCAGTTTCCTTGATGTGTCCCGGAAAATCAATATAACTGCCATCCATGGAATTTACTTCAAAATCATAAACCATTCCGGTATATGCTGTGTTAGCCGATTTTAACGGGATTTCTTTCACTCTGATCCGTTCAACAGCGCTTTGTGGAAAGCTGCATGAAAGATCAATCATGCGACTTTGATTTTTTTTATCTGAGCAGAATCTGTCCATTGCCGTTCTCTTCTTTCCGTTATTTTGAAACTAGAAATATTAATAAGAAAACATCGGAATCAATCCGATCGTTTGTTGAAATCTTCGTTACTATAACACATTATTGCAGATATTTCAATATTTACAGTTCACATGGCAGTGTCCTAAATTTTGCGCACATTTTATTTTGACCGATTATCAAAACCATGTACGTTTTGTTTACTATATCACCAAGATTCCATTTTACAAGCGAGATATTGACGAGTTCCCCATTTTGTCGTAGAAATATGCCGT
>JAFVTF010000016.1 GCA_017503375.1 Lentisphaeria bacterium
AAAAATGTCTGAAAATTCTTGCAGAGATCTGAAAATGGAGCGTTTTCGGTGGTTACTCTTTGAGTAGCCACGCTCAAACTACCATTTCCATTTCATCAGCAATCTCTTTTCAGCCAAATTTTGCCGGACTTTTGAAATTACCTCTACTATTCTATTTGATTTTATGATGGCATTTTGATTTTTGCGTTGCAATAATCGGAATGCCGCAAAAAGGTTTGAAAAAGGATGATGGGGTTCGGGGAAGAAGGGAAAAACTTTCCTGAAAAGTTTTTCCCTTCTTCCCCGATCACAAATCAACCTTTATTGGGAACAGAGCTAAAAATTTCATAAGGGCTGTTGCAAAGCCTGAAGATAAACAGATATTTATGGGGGGGGTGCAAAACCTGAAATTTTGCAGCAGCCCCTTATTTGATATGCACCACAAAAGTTGGACACAACAGGAGGAGTGCATATCACGTATCTTCTAAAAGATTCCGGGTGAAGTTCTGAACTGCTGCAAATCAGGATTTATGAAAAAAAAGAAAATTTATGGGATATAGGACATAAGATGTCCGACGTCCTGTGCTATATTGATTCCAGAAAAAGAAAGATCATTGTTCTGAAAAACAACAGAATTGAAATTTGAATTTATTTTCAGGAGGAGGTAATTTCAAAAGGGACTTTTGAAATTGCCTCAGGAGATCAATAATGTTCAAAGATTTTTTGGCTCTCTATGGTTTTTTGAGAATATTGGATGATGTAACTGAGTCGCCGCCTCAAAATGATGATCAAAGCGGCTGCGGCTGCATTCTGGCAGTCATTTTGGTACTGTTGGCGATGTATTGTTATTTGAAAAATTAAAAAAAAATGTTTTTTTTACATTATTATATCATAAAAGTTGTTATAATGTCCCTATATATAGAGAGAGTGTGTGTTAAAATAATCACTCCCGGACAACAACAAAAAAAGAAATCTTAACTTAACAGGAGGCGCCTATGCGTGATTATTCTGAGTTGGTCAAAGCGGAAATCAGTTGGAAGAGTAATGAAGAAATGACAGAATTTGAACGGAAGTACAAGCAGATGATTATTGGTCTTCTGCGGAAGAAACAGGTGGAAGAATCAAGTTGTTTTACCCTTTACAATGACATTCTGATTAAGTTCGGGAGAGGCAAACTTGATTACAATGACAAAATCGGCAAATTTGAAACGTTCCTTTACAGTATTGCCGAAAATGCAGCAAAGGATTATTTCAGGGAATATAACCGTCTCAGCAACCGCGAGGTCGATTTGACGGATCAGAATACAGCAACATTGTATGATATTTCCCTGGATAACCAGGTGGAATTTGAATATTACCGTGTGATCGCGGTTGAAACATTGAAACGTTTGTGTCTGAAATACAAAAAAGATTTGACAAAAGTCGAAATCTTTGCCAAACGTCAATTCGCAAAAGAAAGTGTTCAGCAGCTTTCCGACGAATATCAGAAGAACAAAAACGAAATTTCTCTGATTACGTCCCGTCTGCACGAAAAATACAACAGAATTTTTGCGGAAGTGGAAAAGGAAATGGCAAATGAAAGTATGAAACAGAGCAGTATTTCCATTGATTTCCTTGAACCGATCATGGATTTCCCGCTTTCCGTTGCATAAAAAGCTCCTGTGTTCTCCGGGAATGGATTTTTTGAAATCTGTTCCCGGAGTTTTTTATAAATCTGTTTGAAAAAAATACATGGAGATTGTATTGTATCAGTAAAACAGGAGATTTTTATGCGGAAATTTATTCTTGATACGGATTGGTGGACTGATTGCGATGATGCTGTGGCCGTTCGTTTGTTGTGTAATGCCCATGCTGCCGGAGAAGTGAAACTGCTGGGAATCAATATCAATGCATGTATGCCTTATTCAATTCCGTCGCTGGATGTTTTTACCAGAGATTGCGGCGTTGAAGTTCCATTGGCGATAGATCATCGTGCAACAAATTTTGACGGAACACCTTCTTATCAGGAACATCTTGCAGCTGTCCGGAACGTTAAGAGAAAAAATGAAGATGTCCCGGATGGATTGGATTTTTATAAACAATTGCTGAAAGATGCTGATAACCATTCCGTGGAAATATTATCCATTGGTTTTACTCAGGTGCTTGCCGGATTGCTTCAGAATCCGGAAGATTTGAAACTCGTTGCAAGAAAAGTAAAACATTTGTGGATCATGGCAGGAAAATGGGATGAACCCGGAGGACGGGAATACAATTTTCATAAGAATGAGTTGACCCGGCTCAGCGGATCGATTCTCTGCCGGGATTGGCCCACCCCGATAACGTTTCTCGGATGGGAGATCGGACACAGTGTAATTTCCGGCGGAAATCTTCCTGATGGAGATTTGCTCAAACAGGTAATGAAAGATCACGGTTCGTTAAACGGGCGCAGCTCCTGGGATCCCATGCTGATTTTGCTTGCATTGACAGAAGATCCGGCAAAAGCCGGATACCGTACAGTTCCCGGGTGGGCGAAAGTTGATGAATCTGACGGACGGAACTGGTTCACAGAGGATCCGGATGGACAGCACAGGTATGTGGTCAAACTTCATGAAGATTCTTATTATGCAGATGCCGTCAATGCACGTTTGACCAGGAAATCAGTTCTCTGATTTTCCGGATTTTTTCCCGGATCATTTCAGCATTGAAAGAATAGAAATCGCCCTCGATATGCCAGCCTTGCAATGGATCAGATTCAACATAAGGAAGAACTGTTTCCGCGACTTGCAATTCTTCTTTGACGATTCCAAGCCACTCTGCAGTCATTGTGTCGTTCCATTGTTTCCGCAGACTGTAGATGCGGAACATATTGAATGTTGATCTCCATGCAGCACCGCAAATGATGGCATTTCCCAGATCCGGATGATTTGCGGAAAGCGTCTCTTTGAGCAGACGGGTCCCTTTTTCCCAGATTTCAGCCATAAATCCCAGTCGTCTGATGATTTCAGTCAGAGGGAATTCTTCTGTTTCGGAATCTATGTAGGAATCTCCGCGTTCATCGGGGAGAAAAGAACGTCCGATTTTTTTTCCGGAAAGTGGTCCTTTTTCGGGGATCAGTGCCAGTGAATGGTTTTGCGGACCAACGTACAGGAATGGGATCGTGAATGGATATATTTCCATAGCTTCAGAAAACAGATTCCATGCTTCTACCATTTTTTCCGGATTGGCTTCCGGATAATTTTTCCGGGCAAACATCAGCAATGCATCATTACATGAAATGTCATCGGGAAGCGTTAAAAAGTAATGAAATGCATTTAATGAAGAGGATGGAAGATTCCCGAAATTCCAGCAACCCATGAAGCCGCCCAAGTTGTTTTTGCGGATGTATTCTGCTTTCCGGAAAAGACTTTCAATGACCGGGAGGGAACGGACCGTTGCCAATTCATGTGTCGTTCCAAGTTGAAATTTCGGCAAAACCGGAATTACTGCATTATCTGCAACGGCTTTTGTCTCAAGGAATTGTTCAGATGGCCCGCTGTAACCAAGGGAATATTCATTGATGAACGTTCCATCTTTCCGGTAGCCGCCCCGTTCAAAATCAATCAGCAGCCGGATGTCTTTCGGCAGCCGGCTGATGATTGTTTCACATGGCGGGTCAATGTACATGGACCAGGACCAGTTCCAGAAAATCAGATCCAGAGATGTTGATACGCTCCGGATACCATCACGGATTGTATGAATCAGTTCAATCACAACCTCTTCCGGCTGCCGTTCTCCGCAATGAGGACAGTTTGTTGCGATATGGTCCATGACAAGTTTTCTGGGGCGAACCGGACCCGGACGGCAATTCCGGTTGCTGTAACAATGGGCGGGATATTCCGAAGCGGAAATGATGATCAGCCCGCCCAGTTCCGGCAATTGCCGTACCAGTTCTGCAAAAGATTCCCGGATATATTGCCGGACTTCCGGAAGAGAGGTACAAAGGGAACGGACCTGGAATTTTGATCCGTCATCGCCATAAGATTCCAAGGTCTGTCCGCCATCTTCTTCATGTGCCTGCCAGAATGCTGTGTCATTGACAGGGATCGCTCTTGGCGGCTGGAGATACAGATACACTTTGATTCCGGATTTTCCGGCTTTCCGGCACGGATTTCTCAACGCTCGCAGATGCAAATGTGAATTTTGTGCAAACTCCGGATAGCGCGGATGCGGAATAATATGATGCAGCTGTCCATGGACCCAGATGGCATTGAACCCGTTTCCGGCGATCTCTTCGAGGATTTCTTCTGTATAGCTCTTTTCAGCAGTTACGGTTTCATCCTGCAGATCATCCGGGAATTCTGTATGAATTCCAAACCGGGAATAAGCACTTCTCCAAATCTTCAGCATTTTACAGACCTTACTTTACCGGCATGAGATAAAGCTCACCGAATCTGTCAGGTGCATGGAATCCGGCAAAGGTGGGAATCCAGCAGCCCATGGCTTTATTGTTGTTTGTCCGGAGCACGTTGTAATAAAGGATTTCTCCGGGTTTGATTCCACCGGGGACAATTTCCGAAAGCTTCAGTGCCATCAGAACTGTCCAGCTGTCTTTCTTTTTGATATGGACGATTTTTCCGGGATCATTCCAGGGCCCCTGGAGTGTTTCGAGGAATTTTACTCCGATCACCCCTTTGATACTGTCCGTTCCGAACATCTGATAGGGTCTTGCCTGCTGTTTTGCAAAATAGCTTTCCCATTCATCATTCTGCCAGAGCGGCATAGTTGTAATGAGTTTAGAGGTATCCGTTTTATGCAGATAGGAAAGATAAAGATATGTTCCGTCATGAGCGACGCGAACTTCCAGTTTTTCCTTGAGAGATTCAGCTTTGAGTCCGCCGAAGAGCTTCAGAAATCCTGCTTTATTCCAATTGACGGATGCAGGATCGCCGGGTTTTGAAACTTTCAGGTACGGTACATCCGCCTGCATCATGGAACCGGACATCTGAAGCGCACGGTTGAGATAGGTTTTAAACCCTTTCTGCATGTATTCCACAATACCTTTTCCAAAGAGTTCTACACGGGCTTTGTAAGGTTCTGCTTTCGCAAGTTTCTTTGCATGAGCCAGATAAACATCAATCTGTTTCATGACTTCTTTTGTTGCAACCTGTCCCCAGGAAACGCCCTCAACAGAGGTTTCTTTTGTACGGTATTTCGGGTTCGTAAAACGTTCCTGCATCAGCATGTACATATCTTTCATGGGCTTTTCTGCAGGACCGTAATAATTTTTGAAGAACTCGTTGATGATGTCTTCCCCCTTGAAATCTTTGTTCATGGAAAGTTTCATGTGAACATAGAGTTCCAGCTGATCCATCAGGAAAAACATTCTGTAATGATGCGCATAGGAGAGTTCCATGAAGGTCCCCTGAACATTCGCAGCAAGATATTCCCGGAAAAGACCGTCAACTTTACTGGCAAAGAATCCGGGGAAGACACGGACATCCTGCTGTTTCCCTTTAAGAGAGGGGAAACACCAATAGAGCCAGACATGTTTCTTTACTTGAGGCTGTTTTTTCGTCCATTCATCCATAAACATTCTGTCATTTTTCATGCTTGAAGGTGAATAGACTCCGCGGGAATGCAGACAGAGGACGACGCGGATGTTGTCTTCCAGTTTGAAGTCCGGCGGAAAACAGAAATCATGATAAGCACCGCATCCGATGATTTTATCGGGGTGAGTCTTCTTGACTTCTTTTGCGACCTTGTTCACAAACTGGAAAATGTAATTGCTTGCTTTATTATTACTGAATTTTCCGGTCCCTTTTGTAGCTGTCGGAAGAAGCCATTTCTGACATTTTTCGCATTTGCACCAGGAACCGTTATCCATGGGAAAAACGGGGAATAAATCCAAGCCTTTTGAGTTTAATCCGGCAACGCTGGGATGGGCTTTACCATCGAAATAATCCCGGGCATCTTTGATGACCTGCTGAATAAATTCTTCATTGGTCAGGCACATCTGCGGAGCTTTTCCTTTGTATCCTTTTGCAAACCAATCCTTCTTATGCGGGAACCGTTTGTAGAAGGAATAAAGTGAATGATTGATATGGAGGGGGCGTCCACCCATTCCCCAACGGAGATGGAACAATCTGTAATCTCTGGGATCCATTATTTTTCCTGCCGGGCCTTTGACAGTATCAGCCATCAGATTCTGGTTGAGGTTGTAAAAGAGCGGATGGCGGTATTCCATTGTGGGCTTCCTGCGGATTTCCATCTCTTTGACCGCAAGCGTTTTCTGCTTGATAAAATGAGTTCCCAATTCAATGGGGAGATACCATCTTACACCCAGTCTGTCCAGAAAATCATAGACTGCATAACAGGTTCCTTTTTTTTGCCACTGTGTGGGGAATGTATTTACTTTCTGATAATCAAAGGAACGGAAATCTTCTTCATCATGTCCCAGCAGAAAAATATCATTTCCTTTGACTTTGATCATGTATTCTTCAAGCGCAAAGGTTTTGTTTCCGGGAGTATATTTACTGACCCCAACGTAGATATTTGTCTTCCCGGCCTGGGGAGCTGTCACAACCGGAAGAGCTGTTCCGGTGATTTTTTCAATATGAGCGTTAAGTTCTGCTGCGGCAAATCTTGCAATACGTGTCGGTTTTTCTGCCAGAACGATCACGCCGGATGCTTTCCCGTCTTTGACCAGCTCTGCTGCAAATCCTGTAAGAAGTGCAAACAGGAGTAATAAAACAGTTATTTTTTTCATAAAGAGTCCTTTCTATATGTTACTTTTTGATGCAGATGACTTCAATACTTTTGTATTCATTTACATTCTGATTGATAAAGAATGAGTTCAACAGAACACCTTTCAGATCCACATTGTGATAGATGAACGGTTCCATTCCTTCACAAATAAAGGAAAGCGTTTTCTTTTCATGATCGTAAGTCATGGAACAGTTGACCCACTGAGTCAGGATTTTTTTCGGGAAGAGATTGAACGGTCTTGTGGAACGGAACTTTTTATTATCGCCGCCTTCTTTTCTCCAATAAATATAGTTCGGAGCGTGAGCATCGGTTGTATATCCGCGCAGAGCCACGCCGCTGTCGCGTCCTTTCCAGAAACCGTAGCCGTGAAGAGCTGCCGGTTGAAGCCGGGAAGTCAACCCCATTTCGATGAGAGTCGTACCGCTTTTCGGAGTCTGACGCAGAGTGATCTTCATGGTAATACTTTTCAAACTGTCATCAACAAGAACAGGTTTTGAAAAGGGATGAGTCAGTACCGTGGGAGTTTTTCCGGCTTGTAATATGAATTCTCCATTTTTCTCTGCGACTTTGGAATATCTCAACGGAGCCTTTGGCTTAGAGAGAGGTGTTCCATGATAATAGCTGTTATGAAAATCATACCAGCCTTTCATATCTCTGTTGTTCTTGAAATCGCTTTTGAATAATGTTTGTTCTGCTGCAGAAAGAATTACTGCGGCAGAAAATGCAGCGGCGGTAATAAATTTTTTCATTTTTCTTGTATCTCCTTATGTAATTTTACATATTTACCCATTCATTGGTCCCGGGGGTATACTGTTGCCAGAAAAAGGTATATTTCATGGTTTCCCCTTTAGAACTGTTCAGGTAGATCGTCGGAACTTCCGTGTTTCTTCTGGTTTCAGCATGACCGTCAAAAAATGCATAATTTGCTGAGTTCAGACTGCCATGACGGAATTGCTGTTTCCATGTGACAGTCGGAAGTTCTGCCGGACCAATGGATGCGGAACCATAACTTCCTTTAGCATTGTCTTTCAAAATGGTATCTCCGACTGCTGCACATTTTGCCGGGGACTTGATCAGAGAAATCCTTCCGCGATAGTCATCAGCGCGGACATTGACATTTATCCCGTAAGTATGTACCAGAGCGGATGTTACTTTTGTTCCATTCATGAGAGCATTCATTGCTTCTCCGGATAGAGAAGGACAGAACCAGAATTTGTTTTTCGGATTTACAGTCGGAATAGCACCTTTGTAAAGTTCTGCCAATTTACTGACAAAATAGGATTCATAATTCAGCTTTCCATTCAGTCTGTGATGACCGATCGTATAACCGCCCGGAACCCAGGGATAATAATCATCGCAATACATCAAAACAACGCTTGCATACTGTTTGGTTCTGCTGAGACAATCACTGGTCCGTCCTTTTTCCCGGGAACTGTTCAATGCCGGCAAAAGCATTCCTGCCAGGATTGCAATGATCGCAATAACGACCAGCAGTTCGATCAGAGTAAAAGAATGTTTTTCTGAAATTTTCATTTTTTTCTCCCTTCAAAAATCCTGTTATTTTTTTATACAAAAACTTTCATTTTTCGCATATATTATACAACATCCCAAAGAAAAAGTAAATGTCAAAAAATTGAAAAGAAATGTCAGAATATACCGTTTCAATCTCTTCGTATTTTACTTTTTATGATATTGTTATCTTGCTGATAATCATATGTTTCAGCTGATTTTTCAATCTTTCTTTTTGACTAATTTCACAATGCTGCACAATGGATCAGGAGCCGTTTCCGGAAAACCGCTCAGAAGAATACCGTTGTCTTTCCGTGTACAGGTGATTTCAGCATCAGAATGAAGAAGAACAGCTTCTTTAATTTCTGTTTTCATGAACGGAATGAACGTTTCTTTTGTCGGATAATTTCTGAAGTAACAGAAAACAGCTTCTTTATTTTCTGCAACATCACAGAATTCATTTCCGGAACTGCCGTTGATATCTCTTGCGACATCCGTACGGCTGGCATGAAATGCAGCTTCATCGTAACGTTTCAGCCATGCGCCGCGTTTCAGCAGACGTTCTTTCTGCCATTCAGGAATGATTCCGTTTTTATCAGGTCCGACATTGACCAGCAGATTATGGTCATTGCAAATCGCACTTACAGTCAGTTTCATGAGTTCTGCATCAGATTTTTTCAGAGATTCATTCCGGAAAAAACCCCAATGGGAATTATCATTATCACCCAGCGTGAAACAGGATTCTGCAAAAATACCCGGGTTTGGACTGGTGATGCAGCCTTCCGGTGTTGAGAAATCTTCCGGCGTTCCGGATCGGTTGTTGATGAGGATATCCGGCTGCAGAGAACGGACCATTGCGTTCAGTTCGTTTGCGCGCCAGAATTTTTTCACATCTTCCGCAGTATCTGTCGGTGTGGAGGGATAACACCAGCCTCCGTCATACCAGAGTATATCGATTTTACCATAATTTGACATTAATTCTCTGACTTGGGCGTATGTGAGATCACGCATTGCGGCAGCTTTTTCAGCGGAATCTGATTCTTTCATGATTCCGAACCGCCAATCCCCCAGAGAGTAATAAAGTCCGATTCGCAATCCGTATTTTCTGCATGATTCTGTAAATTCCGCCACGAAATCTCTGCGGCAGGGTGCATTCATGCTGTTGAACGGATCTGCTTTGCTGTCAAACATGGCAAAACCTTCATGGTGACATGTTGTGAGAACAACATAGTTCACCCCACATTCCGCTGCAAAAGAACAGAAAGAATCCATATTGAAATTTTGAGGATTGAATTCATTTGCATATTTTGCATATTCCTGCGGAGAGATTCTTTCTCTGTACATGACCCATTCTCCGCGTTCCAGTATGGAATAGAGTCCCCAATGTATAAAAAGTCCGAATTTTGCCTGTTTGAACCATGCCAGCTTATCCATGATTTTACATTTCCTTTCGTTTGACAATCCAAGATTTTTATGTTATATTATATTCCGGATTTGAAAAATGTAAATGTTAAAAAATTGAAAAGAAATGTCAAAATACACCGAAAGAAATCTGAAAAAACATGCTGTATTCCGCTGGAATCAGGATATGCAGAAATTCATTGTATATCCCTTGTCCTGGGGATTTTTTCATGTGAAAGAATGGTCTCTTCTGAATGTGAACCGTTCTTTCTGGATCATTTACTGGAACCCTGTTCCCGGTGCCAAAGTAACTTGTGATGGAATGGATTTTGAACCGGACCCGGGCAAAGTTTATCTGTTTCCGCCTCATACGCGTTTTACAGGAAAGGCGTATAAACCATTCATTCAGTTTGCTGTTCATTTTCATGCGGAGGCACCGTTTGACAGAGTGGTCAATAAAATGCTGGAATTCCCTTCGGAAAATATTGCAAAATTGATCATGCAACTTTCTGATGATAACACAAAGTTGCAGAATACAATTCTTCTTCAGCAGATTATTCTGAATGTTCTCTGCCAGATTCCCATGGAAGCATTTCAGCCGCAAAAAAAAGCAGTTCTCGATCCCAGAATCCGGGAAATCCTGCAATTTATTGAAAAGAATCCCGGTGGACGCCATACAGTGAAAAGTCTCAGCGAAAGAGTAAAAATGTCTGTGAATAATTTTCATCGGAAATTTCTGGAATGTGCCGATACTTCTCCAAAACAGTATCTTTTGAAAATCCGTATGGAATATGCAAAAAAGTTGTTGCTGGAAACAAATATGACCATTGATGAGATTGCATTGGCTTCCGGTTTTATGGATCGTTATCATTTTTCAAAAGCGTTCAAAAGTTACTTTTTATATCCGCCTGTGATGTTCCGGAAAGATATTATGGGTGGATATAAACCCGAAATTGTGCCATAAGTTCTTTTTATAACACTAACGGCATAGATTTTTCACATATTAGAGGTAATTTCAAAAGTCCGGCAAAATTTGTCTGAAAAGAGATTGCTGATGAGATGGAAATGGTAATTTGAGTGTGGCTGCTCAGCTTATCCTCCGTAGCTTCAGCGAAGGAGGAAGAGTAACCACCGAAAACGCTCCATTTTCAGATCACGGCAAGAATTTTCAGACATTTTTGAAGACTAATAATGTTTTTTTTTCAAAAGAGAACTTGACTTTTTGAAAAATGAGGATATATTACCTTTCTATAGAAGTCGGAGTGTAGCTCAGCCTGGTATTAGAGCGCTTGGTTCGGGACCAAGAGGTCGCAAGTTCGAATCTTGTCACTCCGACCATTTTTTTTGTTCTCTATGATCCAGTCCTTTATGGCTGGATTTTTTTGTGTCTTGATTTTACCCAATGAATGACAGTTACTTATAGCTTAAACTCTCCCAAACAGAGAACAAATAGAGAACGCCAAATTATCTCTAAAGTCGGTGTATTTTGAATAAAGTTGCAGCAAATTCTCTGTTTGGTAAGGTCGGCGGTCGTTTATGAAAGAATTATTTGTTAAGCGTTAGAGATAAAGATGTTACAGAAACACACATGAAATAATGATTCTGGTTTTGTGGCGTGAAGAAGATTTCGGGCAGCCGATGGATAAAGAATTGCAAAGTTTAATTGAAGTCATGGGGCAGAAGAATTACCGCCATCGGGAAGTTTTCGGCTATCGGGAACTGATGGAAAAAATCCGTGTTTTTGATACCGGATCAAGTGATTTTGCCATTGCTTTGCTGAAAACCATACACCGGCTTCAGCATCCTGAAATACAAATCTTCTTTTACGAAAAAACCGAACAGGGTTTGTTTTTTGTACAGATAGGAAATGACGTATTACTTCCTGACTGCGTGATTTTTCCGGAAAGTTTGTATGAAACAGCTTTACAGTACGCCGAACAATGGAAAAAGCCGCACGAATTTTATGAGTATCTGCGAGTAGATGAAAAATACTTCTATAAAGAACTTTATTGAACTTACTTGTTAGGATATCCCGGAAAAATGAGAGAAGTCAACTTGTAATCTAAGGAATAAGAGTTATATTAACCCTGTTTTCAAATGGCTCTTTTATGTAAAATTCAAGGGATGATGCATGGATAATAATTTTAATCTTGATCAGGCAGAACTTTTGTCGCTGCATCAGTTGGCGATCGCCCAATATTGGAGTCATAAAAATGAACAGAAAACCGAAAATGCAGAGATCTGCAATACCGAATGTCCTCACCTGTGGAAAATGACTCAAGGTGTAACTCTGTACAATTGGCAGCAGCAATGCATTGACAAATACAATGGTTCCGGCATCGTCAAAGTCGTTACCGGGGCAGGTAAAACAATGTTTGCACTGGCAGCAGTGGAAAAAATGCAGAATTCTCATCCGGACCTTAAAGTTCTCATCGTGGTTCCGACCATCGTTTTGATGAATCAATGGTATGATGTTATTTGCAAACACAGTAATCTGCCTTCTTCTGCGATTGGTCGTTTGGGCGGAGGGTTTGCAAATTCACTGAGCGACTGCAGTATCCTGATCGGGGTATGCAACAGTGTCGCCAGTTCGGCGGCATCCATAGGCAGCAAATATGCCGGAAACCTTTTTTTCATCGCAGACGAGTGCCATATGTATACCGGTGAGGTGATGAGAAAAGTTTTTGGCATCAGGCGTAAATATGTTCTTGGTTTATCAGCAACCCCCGATTCCGGAAACGATGCTGTGGTACCGGAAGTCATAACTGAAGCATTAGGGGATATTTTTTACACTCTGAACTATGATGATGCTGTAAAAGCAGGTTTTTTGCCGGAATTTGAAATATGCCATATCGGATTGCCGCTTGATGTTCAGGAGACAACTGCATACGATAAACTTTCCCGCGAAATCACAGATTTGCGCAATGAACTCCTCGACAGGTTTCCGGATGCGCCCCATGGTGGGGACTTGACCGGCTGGGCTGCTATGATGCTGAAAAAAAATACTCTTGAGGATAATTCAAGTTCAGTTTGCGGACAATACATCGCCAAAGTTGCTGAACGCAAAGATTTGATCTACCACGCAAAAAATCGTGAAAAGGCAGTTATCCGCTTCTTAAAAGAACGGATGTTAAAAAAGGGGGATACACAGGTCATAATGTTCCATGAGCGGATCCAGGAAGTTATGCGGCTTTACCGTCTGTTGCTGAACGAGGGCATTGCCGCAGTTCCTGAACATTCTGAACTTTCTGACTCGCTGCGTACCAACAGTATCGAATTGTTCAGGCAGGGGATCGCCAAAGTGATCGTTTCCGGCAAAGCACTGATCCAGGGATTTGATGCTCCTGCGGCGGATTGCGGCATCAGTACAGCAGCTTCCGGTTCACCTACTCAGGCGATCCAGTCCATCGGCCGGATCCTGCGCAAAAACGGAGATGACCAGACCGGATTGATCCTGCGCTTTTACATGTGCGGAACAACGGATGAAAATATTTATCGAAAAATGAATTTTTCCACCATAACCGGTGCCAAACGCAACCGTTATTTTCTCTGGGATCCCTCGGATGAAAAAATGGATATTTTTGCTCGGGAACAACCTGCTCCTCCGCAGCTGCCGAAACCGGAAAATGGCATAATCTGGAACAACGTAAAACCGGGAGAACTGCTGGATTTCGATGCTGACGGCGAAGATTTTCAAATAGACCGGGCAAATAATTTTTTCAAAAAAAACGGACGTAAAAAACTCTTTGCCGTCAATCAGCAAAACCTGCTGGAAATACTGCAGCCTTTCCGGAACAAAATGCGTAACAGTTATATCCGGCAAACCTCTTCCGGTAGAATTTTTCTTTTGCAGGAGTGCGGTGAAAACTGGCGTTGGCTCTACTGCGGAAAGTTATCCGGACAGCTCGCATTTGAAGAAGCTGCAGCTGCCGCCTCCAAAAGTTCTGTTGAAAGTGAAATTGAAGAGTTTCAGATCAAACAGTTCAGGGGACAAGTGATCATCCAGCAGAAAAAATTTGTCAATAATCGGAAGTTGTCGATCCGCCCGCCGCTGGATGAAGAAATTTTTTCCGGTCTGAAACGGATTTCTGATAAAGTTTCCTGCGAAATAAAAGAAATTTTTATCGTCGGAAAAACAAATGTTTTTTGCCGTATTTCCAATCAGCAACACCATATATGTACTCTGTCAAATCAATGGGATCAGTGAATATGGATTTTTCATATTATGAACGTAATTGGCCGGTATGGCAGGCGAACTACAATAAACCGATGGGGAAGGAACCGGTTTTTCATGTAACTGTACGAAATGAGATTTGCATTGTTCAAAATACTGCATACGATAAATGCCGCTATCATGCGGTATCCGATGTTAAACTGTTGGCGAGAATCATCAACTTATGTAAAAGAGAATATACCAGATGTGCCGGCGGCGGGTTCTGTATCAATGAATTCGGGCAGGTGATCGTGCCGCTGATGCCGCAGAGAGACGGTTTCGGCAATATGATATGGCAATCTCCCCGATATGTCGGTGACATATTTGGCGATATCATCTTTTATGACGACGATAATGAAGAGGAGTTTTCTCTGAATACTGAATTCCGGTGCGGCGCATTATGGCCCTATCCTTATTTAGGCATGAAATATCATCTGTCAAACAGAGATCAAATCTATATGAAAATGGTGGAAGATAATAATCTGCGAATAGAATATCTGCCAATCCGGAATCAAGAATTGGTTAATTCACTGCGCAGGTTCCATCCGAGAAGAGCATGTTCATTTCTGGTTAATCCCTGGGGGCATGTGTTGACAAAACAGCAGAACGGTGATGAATGGAATCCCGTGTATGTGTGCAAACTGGATTATAATAAATGGTTTGACAAACCGGACTATTAATAGTATTAAGGAATCATGACATTATGAAATTATTTACAGGGAATTGTCCAGAGTCCGTATGCAAAACAGCAAAATATCATATCAGAAGAGAAAACGGTAAGTTTGTTGTCGGAATCAATTACAATACCGGCAACGGAGAGTATTGGACTCCGACCACAGAGCTGCATCCTGATCTTGTTGAAATGGTCAATAATGTCAAAAACGAAATCAATTCATCTCCGGGGGGAGCATTTTACATCAATGAATTCCGTCAAGTGATCGTTCCTGCTGAGGGGAAATATTTTTTGGCGGGAAAATATGAGAAATCATTGCAGTTTTCAATACAGAATGATGACGGAGAGTATGTTGTGATTTCTGGAAAAGCAGTTGATTTGCAAGGAAATGCATTGAACCCGGGAGACGAGTGGTATGGTTATCTTATGGGGATCCCATATGTTCTTGCCGCAGGCGGCAATGATATCCGTTTTGAAATCAAGTTGAATGCAAATCATTTCCGTAGAATTCCGCTCAGCAAAACGACCTCTGTATCTGCTGCAAAATCTCTTGCTCAAAAACTTTGCCGGATCGTCGGACATACTCAAGGCGGACGTTTTTATATCAATGATGAGCGTGAAATGTTCAAACCTGAAATGCGTGACGGAAGTCTTATTTACATTTATTTGGGAAAACTGGAAGAAAGTGATCCGTGGTTCCCGCAGGATCTTTTTGAAAAGACCTGCTTAAGCGAGTGATAAAACATGCCGTATAGAGGGAATTTCAGTTACGCCCTTTGGGGATATTGAAAAAAAAACGACTTTTTGATTAAGCTCAAAAATCGTTCTCTGTTAGTGCTGTACGGGCAAACAGAACCATTTTTCGAATAATGGGATATAAAGGTCGGAGGTTCGAAAGCGTTCTCTGTTTTTGAGTTTGAGAGAACGATTTCGAGAACGCCAAAATACCCCGACCATTTTTTTGCCTTGATTCCAAGGCAAAAAAACATGAAGCCGTCAGGCTTCGCTTCATGCACCGCAGGTGCGCTTCATGCCACAACGTGCCGCTTCCTACGGCGAAGCCGTGCTTCATAAAAGCCTGACGATGAAGCATTGTTTCGCTACCGCTCCACAATATGAAACATCTCCCGTCTTCATTTCATTACGCCGCGGCAAGCCATTTCATTCCGATATGAAGCACTTCGCTTACGCTCCGTATGATGTAAGAAAATGGAAAATGAGAGTTTATCCGTTTGCAATACAACGCTATCCGTACTATAAAATAGTCATTACTCTCTGATAGTAAACAAGGTAATACAGAACTTTTCTTCCGAAATAAATATAACCACCATACCATAATAGACCTTTCGGAAAATTCTCCAAAATGGTTCTGATTTTCGCTTTGAACGGAAAGCCGTCATCTCCAAACACGACAAAGGGGAAGCCGTATCCCGACCATTTTCCCATTCTGATCGCCAATCGACGCGACACGCCCCCCAGAAACGCCAAAAGGCGGTATTCTCTGGAAAAATCAAAGGAATTGTTCAAACTGTTTCAAATCTTATTTTATGGATCTATGAAATCCAATGCTAAAAAAATCAACAGGGATGTAAAATTTTTGACCACAACTTCCGATGTAATCATCGACAATGACCTCAAACATTTTCTTGGCATGGTATTTGCTATTAAAAGCATGGAACTTCAATTTTTGATTTGAAAATCAAGGTTTGATGTGATAGATTATTTCTTGAACAGCAAACAGTCAATATTTGAAAGGATGTATTGTGGACACATTGATTTTAACCGGATGGGGTTGGAATGATTATGCGGTGGCTGCGGCTCTTGCGTTACGGCATTTTCAGAAAGCTGACATTCTGGGGATAAGCACAAGGCGGCTGCCGGAGTTTTTGAACGAAGTCGCAGGCTATAAAGAGATTGTAATTATCGGCATCGGCTTGACCGGCACTACGGAATTGCTTGCAAAAGCTTTGTTGAAACAGAAAGGTAAAGGCGTAAATGTCTCGTGGATAAGCTGTATTCCAGTCCCGGAACACCTCGATGAAACGATTTGCTCAAATCTTGATATTTTTGTAGATGGCAGAGGTATAACCGATGCGGTAAGCTGCCGGTATGATATGCCGTATGATGACCTGAAGCCGTTTATTCCGCAGGTTTCTGCCAAAGAGATGACTTCCTATCATTTTCTGCTGGAAGCCGCTATGTACTCCTACCGGAATTATCAGGATGAAAAATCCTACGGTCTTGCCATAAAGCATCTTTCCCGGAAAGATCCGGAAAGTGCCTGGTCAAGTTCCGAGAAGCAGTTGGTCGAACACTACAAACGGTACGGCAACCGGGAATTGGTCGGCAAAAGTGCCGCTATGCAGAAGCTGCTGGGACAAATAAACATGGTGGCCGATCATCCGGATGCCCGTGTTCTGATTTTCGGTGAAAGCGGAACCGGCAAGGAGACGGTTGCGTTGCAGATCCATAATAAATCTTCCCGGAACCGAGAACCCTTTATTGCGTTCAACTGTGCCAGTGTCACCCCCAATCTTCTGGAAGATCGTTTTTTCGGTCATGAAAAAGGAGCTTTTACCGGAGCAAATGAACAGCGGCCGGGACTTTTTGAGCAAGCTGATGGCGGTACACTTTTTCTTGATGAGATCGGAGAACTTCCTTTGGAAGCCCAGGGAATCCTGCTGCGGGTTCTGGAAGGCGGTCGTTTTACCCGTATGGGCAGCAAAGATGAAATCGAAGTGGATGTCCGTTTGCTCTGCGCTACAAACAGGGATCTTGCCGCAATGGTCCGTGACGGACAATTCAGAGAAGATCTTTTTCACCGGCTGAATGTTGTGCAGATCGTTGTCCCGCCCCTGCGGAAACATAAAGATGATATCCGGGATATTGCCAACGGTTATTTTCTGAAACGCAAACAGCACCGTCTTGAACCGGAACAGATCGAAGCCTTGCTGTCTTATGATTATCCCGGCAATGTGCGTGAGCTTATCAATTTGCTGGAACGCTCCTGCATTCTTGGGATTACAGATTTTGCAGAAATGATCCGCGATCACAAGGAAACGACCGCCTGTCTTACTGCAAAGCCGGAGGAAGATGTTCCTGACGATCTGGACAGTGCCATCCGGACTCACGTCAGAAGAGTTTACGAAAAATACAACAACAATCTCTCCCGTGCCGCCATTGCTCTCAATGCCGCACGCAATACAGTTAAAAAATATTTGGATTGAAAGGAAAACAAACAATGAATTCTGCCCAGGCTCTTTATTTCAATTATTTAGAACTCAAAAAACACCAGCCGTACCACATAAACTTGATTGATGAACTTCATGCCAATGAAAATGCTCACACGCGCATTTTGGTAAAATTGCTCCAATATCAAAAAAACGGAAGTTCTTTTGTCTTAGACTCATTCTTGAGATTGATTGAACAAATGATGAACTCTGAAGAGGAAAAGAAAAAACTCTCATTCCTTGTCAGTAAAAAAGAACGGTCCGCTCAGCCCCAAATCATATATGGTGAAAATTATATTGATGCATTGATTATTTATTCTGATTTTGCAATAATTATTGAAAATAAAATCCATTGGGCGGTTGATCAGTATAAACAAATTCAGCGATATGTTGAGAATGTAAAACAAAAAATTGATGCGAAAAACATTTTTGTTCTTTATCTTACAGCGAATGAAAATAAGAAGGCATCCGAACAAAGTTTTACTTTAGAGGCAAAGGAGGCTTTAGAATACAAAAACGAGGAAGATACAGGACGTTTTGTTCAGTTGACATATATGTCACATATTCTTCCTTGGCTGGAAGATGAAGTCCTTCCTTCTTGTACAATAAAGGAAGAGTGGTTGATCAGTGCATTGCGCCAATATATTGACCACCTCAAAGGGATGTTTGGTTTGCGGGATTACGATAAGGTCATCTGGGATAAAATATGGAAAAATGTATCTGCAAATGCAATAAAAGATTTCTCTGTATTACAACAGGATACGCCGGAATACCAGTTTATGAATACACTTATCATACATTTAAAAAATGATATGGAAAAAACATTTTGTGATAAAATATTGAATTTTCACCTTGCACAAATAGGCATGAGTAATCCCGGGTCCTGGTATCCGGATTTCGGCAATAAATGGGGAACTGTCATTTGTCCTCAAGACAATCTTACTGAACGAAATATTGGAATAGAGAAATTTCATATAGGTTTTCCTGCAAAATCAGACGAGTTTTCTGAAGAATGGAGTGCCATTTACTGGCAGAATGTCAGTAAAAAGTTTCCTGCTATTCATCGAAACCAGTGGTATTGGCTTGGATATTGTAAATTGCCTGATTGTGATTTTGCTTCCACCTCTATTCTGGAGACAGTGCTTGAGGAATGTGGAACGAACTGGGAGCAATCCAAAACATTAAATGAAAAAGCAGGAAATATTGCAAAATATATTGAATCTTTTTATAATGCAGTACAGGAGGCGTACAGAAAGACAGCTGCACCAAAGATGATATGACATTTTCAGAATGGTACTGCCAACAAATATTATTTCAATAATGGAGAATAAAACATGGATGACAAACGTTTCAAGGAATTATTAGAAAAAGCCCTTGCAGGGAGCATTACGGAAGAAGAAGAAAAGGAGCTGCTGCAGGATTATATCAAGCCTGAAACCGCAGAAGTTTTCCCCTTTATTCAGCTTGCCTGTGATCACAAATACACTCCGGCATATTACCATTTGGGCAATATGTATAAAAAAGGTATCGGATGTGAAAAATCCATATACCTGGCTTGGGTTCAATGGACGATTTCTGTTCAGAATGGCGGACGCGGTTTCGCTGAAATCGGAGATTGTTACAGGCTCGGAGCTGGTTGTGTAGAACAAAATTTCAACGAGGCTATGAAATATTATCAGAAAGCTGTTGATAATGATGACCCCCGGTTCCAGGGAATTTCTCCGGATGAATGGCTCTCCATTCCGGACAATCTCGAAAATGATGATTTATATGAAGAATATTTCATAGACGAAGATCCCGTCGATGATGAAGATGAGGACTGGGACGATGAAATCTCTTTTGAATGTCGCTGTTGTCACTGCCGCATTCTCCGGGAAGATGTGGAAGATCCGGAATCTGACATTTGCGATGATTGCCGGTTCAGCGGCAATGTACTGGCAAGAGATTAAATTTCAAGCAATGCTTTTCAATTTTTGAGCAGAGGAACTCTTTAACGGAGTATTCTTCTGCTCATTTTTATTTTGGCACAGATTTTGCTTA
>JAFVTF010000107.1 GCA_017503375.1 Lentisphaeria bacterium
AATGTCTGAAAATTCTTGCAGAGATCTGAAAATGGAGCGTTTTCGGTGGTTACTCTTTGAGTAGCCACACTCAAACTACCATTTCCATCTCATCAGCAATCTCTTTTCAGCCAAATTTTGCCGGACTTTTGAAATTACCTCATGAAAACAAAATTTTTCTGAACATTTTTTTTCAGAGAAGTATTCACGGGATTGCAAAATTTGTTTCATGCATGTATATTACTCATGAACTAATAAAATCTGTTTATGGAGGTACGATTATGGCTTTATGGGGCGGAAGATTTTCTCAGGATGCAAAATCCTGTGTACAGGAATATACGGAATCAATATCTTTTGACAAGCGTCTGTTCCGGCATGACATTGCAGGGAGCAAGGCACATGCGGCAATGCTTGGAGCAACCGGGATTATACCGAAAAAATCCTCCAGGGCCATCATTGCAGAGCTTGGAAAAATCGAAAAAATGATTGCTGAAGGAAAAATGGAATTTTCCTCTGCATTGGAAGATATTCACATGCACATTGAAACGGAATTGATCCGGGTCCTCGGCAATGAAGGAGCAAGAGTTCATACAGCCCGCAGCAGAAACGATCAGGTCGCTCTGGATATCCGTCTCTACCTGCGCGACGCTGTCGACAGCATCGTGGAAGGAATTGTCCGTCTGCAGAAAGCTCTTGTTGACCAGGCCTATGCAAACCGGAAAACGATTCTGCCCGGCTTTACCCATCTCCAGCATGCGCAGCCGGTTCTCTTTGCTCATCATCTTCTTGCCTATGTGGAACAGTTTGACCGCGATATCGGCAGACTGAAAGATTGCAAAGCGCGGTTCAACGTCCTTCCGCTCGGCTCGGGTGCATTGGCAGGAACGACCCTTCCCATTGACAGGGAATTTGTCCGCGAAGCGTTGAATTTCCCCGAAGTTTCACGGAACAGTATGGATTCTGTTGCAGACCGGGATTTTGCCTGTGAGCTTCTTTCCGCTCTGGCGATTTTCTCCATGCATATTTCACGCCTTTCCGAAGATATCATCCTCTGGATGTCTCAGGAATTTTCTTTCATTGAACTTTCCGATGCGTTCTGTACCGGGTCCAGCCTGATGCCTCAGAAAAAGAATCCGGACATCGCTGAAATCTCCCGTGGAAAAACCGGACGTATGTATGGAAACCTCACAGCCATGCTTACGATCTGCAAAGGTTTGCCTATGACTTACAACCGCGATCTTCAGGAAGATAAAGAACCGCTGTTCGATTCCCTTGATACTGCAGAAGGAATCCTTTCTGTTTATCCGGAAATGATTGCAACAATGAAAACAAAACCGGAAAAAATGCTTCAGGCCGCAACAGATCCGGGCTTGATGGCAACAGATTTGGCTGAAGCTCTCGTCAAAAAGGGAATTCCGTTCCGGAATGCTCACCACATGGTCGGTGCTCTTGTCCGCTATTGCGGCGAAAATGCAAAAGCTATGGATAAGCTCTCTCTGGAAGAAATGCAGAGCGTTATTCCGGATGCAGATGCAGATATGCTGAAACTCTTTTCTCCGCTTTCCGCTGTCACACTGCGGGAATCTTATGGCGGAACCGGTTTCAAACAGGTTGCTTCCCAGATCTCTGCATGGAAAAAACGTCTTGGAAAAAAAGCCTGATGAAAAAAACTGTGACACTTCTTTTGCTTGCGATTGCAGCGTTCTGTTCCGCCGCAGAGCCGGTGGAACACAGAGCCGTTTCGGAATCATATCTTGATCCGGAAATCAAGGTTGCTTTTCCTGCAAATGCCGGAATTTTCCGCAAAAATGAAGTGTCCCGCAGTTTCAACCCCATGATCGGCACAAAAATCCGTTATTCCGATAAGGACGGCTATTGTGCCGATGTCTATATTTATTCCCTTCCCGATACAGGAAAGGGGATTCCCCCGGCTGTTCTGAAAGCTCATTACGATGAAATCAAAGCTGCGGTCCTGAATCTGTCATCAAAAGGCTTATCTCTGAAAAATGTATCCATGACAAATGAAAAAACGGAGTCTTTGAACGGACTGCAAGTTTATTCTGCTGAATTCCGGTTAACATGGACCGGAGGAAAAATCCAGGATTCATTTTTGAAACTTTTTGTTTATCAGGGAAAGATTATCAAAATACGCATGAGCTGTGCAAAAAGCAATGCAGAAACTTTTGCCTCAGAAATTTTGGCTCTGTTCCCGATAAAGGTTGTTTTGTGATCGGGAAAGATGGGAAAAAATTTCCTCAAAAGTTTTTCCCTTCTTCCCCGAACCCCATCATCCTTTCTTGTCCTCCGGAGCCTTGTGCGGAGGAGGATTGAAACCTTTTTGCGGCATTCCGATTTTTGTGTCACAAAAATCAAAATGCCATCTTTATTAAAGAAAAGAAAGATTTACCAACATCTATTGGGAACTGTGCCATATTTGTTGGTTGTGATTTGCAAAATTCTCTGTAACAGATTATATTAAGTTGAAAAATATTATAATTGAAGAGAGATGTCAGCATGGAAAATGAATTGAATGAATCCCGGAAAAATACATGGCGGATTATCCTGAAAATTCTCTATTTCTGCGGTATTTTTGCGATCATGCTCTGGTTGTGGATGTTGGGAATATTTGTTATTTCTCTGGGGAGTTATACTCCGGGGACCTCAATTGGCTTCTGGACATTGTCAATCCTTTCAATCATCGTTTTTTGTTTCTCCCGTTTATTCCTGAAAAATAAAAAAATATGGAAATGGTCCGGATTTTTCATTCTATTTTTTTTGTTGATCCTCGCCTTGCTCCCCGTATATCGCTGGTATACTGTTGATCGTTTCAAACAGTTGAATGACCGCATTAACTGGTTCATGTATGCCCCCTGGCGGGCTGACTCAAAAGTTATGGTTGTTGATGCTGCTCCGGAATTCAAAATTACCAAAGATCTGCCGAAAATAGATGGTGCATACGCCCTTTATCCGGTCTATTCCGGAGTGGTTCGTGCAATCTATCTCCGCAAAGAATTTGAAAAAAATTCCCGGGAATATCTGAGTACAAACGGTTCTGATGTAACATTTCAAAAATTGATTGACGGAGATGTCGATCTCATTTTCAGCGCGCCGCCGTCCAAAAAACAGGTTGCAGATGCGAAGAAAAAATTGCTGACCTATGAGATCACTCCCTTTGCCAAAGAAGCATTTGTCTTTTTCGTCAACAGTAAAAATCCTGTGAACAATCTGACCTCTGAACAGATACGGCAGATTTATTCCGGAAAAATCACAGATTGGTCACAGATTGATCCCCGGTTCAGCGGAAAAATCAAACCGTTTCAGCGGAATCAGGGCAGCGGAAGTCAGACTATGCTTGAAAAAATCATGGGCAATACTCCGATCATGCCGCCGCTGAAAGAAGACCGACGCGGCGGAATGGGCGGAATCATCAACGATGTCGCAGGGTATCGCAATTATCAGGAGGCTCTTGGATTTTCCTTCCGGTATTTTTCAACGGAAATGTTCCGGAATGGCGATATCAAACTGATTGCTGTTGACGGAATTCCGCCGACATTGGAAAATATCCGGAATGGAAGTTATCCTTTTATTGTGGATTGCTGTATTATTACCGTAAAAAAACGGAGCGAAAATATCCGGAAAATCGTGGACTTCATGTTTTCTCCCGCCGGACAGAACCTTGTGGAAAAGACCGGTTATGTTCCAATTCCGTTGGAAATGCAGATCATGAAGAAAATGAACAAGCTGAGAAGGAGAAATAATAATGAAGAGACTTCTGCTTTTGATTTGTATGATTCTCGTTTCGGGGAACCTGTGCGCCCATAATTGGGGAACTTTGCTTGGAATCCCGGTTTTTGCCGGACCAGCTCCGTCATGGGTTCCGGTTCAAATCTCCGTCTGGCCGATCCATCTTTTCCCATGGACAAATGTTTATGGAGTTGTGCTTTCCCCCGGATTGCTCGGAGGAAGTCATAACGTTTACGGCATCAGCTGCGGCGTGATAACCTTTTGTCACGAACAGAACGGACTGGCAGTAAATGTTTATTCAATCGGACAGGAAAATAACGGGCTATCCATCGGAGTTTTCAACACTTGGGGAAGCAATCATGGCGTTGTTGTCGGACTTGCAAATGTTCTTATGAATTCTCCGGGCAGAAATGCTTTGCAAATTGGAGTTTTCAATCAGGCAAAAAGCGGACTTCAGCTTGGTTTGTTGAATTACAATCCGAATGCAAAAATCTCATGGATGCCGTTTTTCAACTGGTCTGCAGAATAAATCAGAACTGCTGATGAGAATGAGATTTCAGATACAATTGGAGAAGGCTCCGTTTCCGATTTTTGTCACCGAATCCGGAATGATAACCGACATCAGTCCGGTACAATATGAGAATGCCCAATCTCCGATTTCAGTTATTCCGTCCGGAATAATTACGGAAGTAAAATTCTTTCGTATTGTATATGCTTCATATTCAGCTGCATTTACAGCAAAAAAATATTCTGTGTTTTCCGGTTTTATTTTTGCAATTGCCTCTTATTAAATATTGTTATAATTATATATTGTTATTTCCGGATTTACAATTTTCCGTTTCAGTCAGATCATCAGTGTTAGTGTTATGATTCAAGATGCACATCTTTTATTTCCTGATAATGATACGTTGCAAGAACGCAAATATTCACAGAAATATAAAGATTTTCTTAAAAGTTTTGGCTCTGTTCCCCATACATGTTGGTAAGTCTTTCCGCTGTTTTAACCCAAAGATGGAATTTTGATTTTTGCGTCGCAAAAATCGGAATGCCGCAAAAAGGTTTCTAAATGGGATGATGGGGGGCGGGGAAGAAGGGAACAACTTTCCTCAAAAGTTTTTTCCTTCTTCCCCGATCATAAATCAACCTTTGTCGGGATCAGGCTTTTTTTGTCCGGATTCTCTTTTTGTTCAATAATGCTGAACAGGTTTTTCATATTGCATACTATTTCTTTGATTGTCCGGAGAACAAGTTGTTTTTTTTATTGTCATTCTTCTGTGAAAGGAGGTAACTTTGTATCAGAATACCGGAACAGAAAAATTGAAAACAGTCATTTGAAGAGGAGATTTTTATCATGAGATCATTCACAACATTTAACATTCAGTATGCACACAGATTCTACAATTTCAAGGGAGAGGCACAATATCTTCACGGTCATACCGGAGTGCTCCGCATTGAAGTTGAAGATACCATCAATCCCGGAGTTAATATGGTTTTTCCCTGCAATGAGATCAAAAAGACGGCATGGCACTTTATCCAGAATTTTGATCATGCGTTGATTCTCCGGAAAGATGATCCGCTTTTGCCAGCGATTCTGGATGTTTACGAAAAACAGGGAATCAGAAATGGAGCGCCGACAAATCAGATGTGTGGTCCTGCCTTTGACACGGAACTTGCCAAAGCATATCCGGAATGCCGTCTGGTTGTGACAAAAGAAACGATGACAGTGGAAGGTATGATCAAAATAGTCTATGATCTGCTGAAAGACAAATTGAATATTGCAAAAATTTCATTCAACAGCGGAGATAATTCCGGCAGTCAGGAATATCATCCTGCGGGGACGATGGACCGGTGTCCTATGTGCGGAATCTTATTGGACAAAAACGGTGTTTGCCCGAAATGCGGTTATAGAAAACACTGATTTATTCTGAGTTGCAGTATTACGAATATTGTACTGCATAAATCCAATTTTGTAAAAAGGGGGTTGTAAATATCCGGTTTTGCAATCCCCCTTTTTTCCGGAACAGTTTTTTATCGGACATTTCTTTCTTGAATTTTGAAATTACCTTATTTTATTGAATTTTTTGCAATAATCCTTTTCCTGAATTTGTAATTTGATTTTATGATGATATCTTATGCAAAAAAGGAGAATGATTTTATGGAATTTTTAACACCGTTTCATATTACAAACGGAATTCTGCTGGATAAAAATTACAAGCCGTTTCCGTTGCGCACAAAACGTTTTCATTTGACGGATGACCGGAAAAAATCTGAAATTTTTCTTGCAGATTGCAAAAAAGAAAAAATCAATCTGGTTCATCTGGAATTGACCGAATCTCTTTTGACGGAATCCGATGGAGTTTTGAAAGCCGGGGGGCCGTTGGCGTTGCTGGATGATTTTATTGATGAGTGTTATCAAAACGGAATTTATCTGGTATTCACCCCGATCACAGAAAAAATAAAAATACCGGATGGAAAGACGGAACATGCGATCCGGGAAGATGAACCGATTTTTGCGGAACGTTATTTTGATGCATTGTTCCGTCATGTGAATAAAAACAGCGGAAAAATGTTTTTTGAATATGAAAACCTTGCCGGGATTGAATTCCTGCTGGCGTTGGAATCTTTCACCGTCACCCGGCTGAATACTTATATTCATCATATGGGCTGTTTTGTACAGCATTTCTTCATGAATCAATTGCTGGAACTCGTTTTCCTTGACAGGGGAGCGATTCCGGAAGAGTTGGAAAGTACAATTTTTGCTTATCCGCAGTTGACCGTTGTTGACTGGTTCCCGGATGAGAAAAAAATGCGGATACCGGCAGAGATACCGGGAATTCCGGTATCAGCAGTCAAGGCGTTAGTCCGTGCAGTCGATTCGCCGTCTTATCTGCCTTGTCCGGTTGCGGCATGTGCCTCCAAAGCGTTGGGGAGTCATGAAATATTCGGCAACGGCGGACAGGAAGGCTTTCTGACCCTGGAATCAGATTGTGCTATGGAATTTCAGCTTGAATTCCCATGTCAGGTAAAGACGGCAAAATATCGTCCGTCATTGCGGAAAGAAACTCCTGTATCAATGGATGGTAACAGTGTGAAATTTACGCTTCAGGAAAGCCGTTACGGAGTATTGGAAGTAAATTATGGTGTTTCTGATTTGCCGCATTTTACGGTTTATGTTTTCATGGATCCTGTGATTTCAGCTCCGGAAAATGCGTTATGGCTGGAACCGGGAAGACATGAAAAAATTGATTATACAGCAGCACCGACGCTAGCTTTCAAGCCGGGAGTTCACTATCTTCCGGAAGCTCGTTTGAGACCATGTTCCGGACATGATATTTATCTGGCCCCGGGAGCTGTTCTGAAATGCGGATTGACTTGTGAAAACGGGGAAAATATCCGGATTTATGGCAGCGGGATTTTTGATGGAACACTTGTACGGCGGAATCCGGGGGAAAACTGGAAGGGCAGGGCAGATGATTCTTTCATTCATTTCTTCGGCGGAAAACAGATTGAATGGGATGGCCCCATGATTTTCAATTCTCCATTCTGGAATATGGTTCCGGAGGGGACTCATGATATGGTGATCCGTCATCACAAAGCTGTAACATGGGCAGTGAATTCCGATGGAATCCAGCCCCGTTCCTGTGTAAATCTGCTGATTGAAGATTGCTTTTTCAAGTGTTCCGATGATTCCATTGCCATTAAAACCCGCCGGGATTCCGGAATGCATTCACACCATATTACTGTCAGAAATACAGTGACCTGGAACGATGCCGGTTCGTCACTGGAAATCGGTCATACCTCTCAGGGCGACCTGCTGGAAGATGTGACCTTTGAGAATATTGAAATCATCCGGACCTGCGGCGGATACTGCCATATTTATCTCATTGATCACAGTACAGTTCAGAACGTGAGATATGAAAATATCTATATGGAAGGCAATCAGTTCAATGTTCCGGAAATCAACTTTACCATTTCGCGGAATTTCTATTCTACAGATGATACCCGGGCAAAAATCCGGCATGTTATCTTGAAAAATCTGCATGTTGAAAATCAATTCTGCGGAATTGCTCTGTCCGGATACGATGATGAACACCGGATCGAAGACGTCAGCATTGACGGAATTTTTATTCACTGCGGCGGGAACGTGTCGGAATTCAAAGGCGATTTGCCATACAAAAAACTTAATTTTTCCGAACCGGTAAAATTCACAGGAAATATTACAGAAAAAGGAGAGGCATAATGAAGCTGCAACAGGATTTTCATATTCACACACACTGTTCCTGTGATTCTGCCTGCGCTCAGATTGATGATATTGTCAAAGGGTGTCAGACAGCGGGAATGAAGCATTTCGGCATATCGGATCATCTGCATACCAGGTTCAATATGCCAGATATAGAAATCGCACGGAAAGAATTTTTGGAATACGGTCCTGTTCCCGGATTTCATTTCGGTCTTGAAATCACTTGTGCCACACAATGGGAGTGTGAAAAGATCGCCAAACGTGATTTTGCCTCCTGTTTTACCTGTGAGGTCAATGGGAAAAAGTTTCAGACCATGACCCCCATTGACGGAATTATGTACGGCGGACCGGCAAACGGACCGCTGTTGCTGGATTTGACTCAGGAAGATGTCGACCGTCTCGGGATTGAATATGTGATTGGCGGTGTTCATAAGCCGAATTATACCGAACAGACAATTCCTTCCATGATTGACGATTATTTCAATCAGAGCTGTTTTCTTGTGAAACATGAACTTGTGGATATTCTGGCACATCCCTGGGAAGGTCTTGCATTCTGGAGCGGATATTATATTGTAACAAGAGATCCGGCAGATTATCATCCGGAAGCATTCGAGCAGATTCCTCAGGAATATTGGGATGAACTTGCTCATCTCCTGATTTCAAATAAGAAACTTGCAGAATTAAACTGCTGCGATATCTGCAGTCCGCGGTTTGATGGAAAAATAGCCCGCTTCACATTGGAAAAACTGGCGGAATGGAGAGAAAAAGGAGTAAAATTCTCTTTCGGCAGTGATCTTCACAGAGCCGCCTATCCGATCGAAGGCGAAACAAGCATCCGGCAGGCAGAAAAAGTTCTGACTGAATATGGTTTTACGGAAGAGGATTTTGCTCTTCCGTCCCGTTTGAAATAGTGCTGTTTCCAATAAAGGTGGATCTGAGATCGGGGAAGAAGAGAAAAACTTTTGAGCTGCTGCTATCTGACAACCAGGGGATAATATACAAGGAAATTTTTCCCTTCTTTCCCGTACCCCATCATTCCTTTACAAACCTGTTTGCGGCATTCCGATTTTTGCGGTGCAAAAATCAAAATGCCATCTTGGGATTAAAAGAACAGAAAGATTTACCAACCCGCGCGAGGAACAGAGAGAAAAACCTCAAGAGTTTTTCTCTTCCCGAAAGTACAGGTTAATTTTTCCCTGTATTCCAGAGTTCCGCTTCTGCGATAGTCATTTTCTGACCAGCAGGAACAGTAAAGCTGATCCGGACCTGGTTCATTTTTCCGGCAATCGGAACTGAAAGTCTCTTCACTTCAAGTTCTGTTGCAGAAAGTCCCTTCCGGCTGAAACAATTCTTCCAGAGCTTTCCGTCAGAGGATGTTTCAACTGTCATTGCAGAACATGATCCGGCAAAATAAAGAACCAGTTCAGTAATATCGGTTACTTTGTTTGTGCGGAATGTAACGCTGTGTTTTCCTGCAGAGAACTCTTCCACCCACACATTGACAGGGCCTCTCTTGAAATCTTTCTGGCGCTTGAAGTAGCTCAGACGGTCAAACAGTTTGGAAGAATTTGCAGCGATACCATTTTTCACAATGGTGCAGGTCCACGGAATTGCATCATTCTGGAACGCTCCGGCAAAGAATCTGTGACGATCCCAATATCCGTAGTTTCCGGTAAGGCATCTTCCTTCCTTCGGCTGGAATGTCGGAATCTTCGGATCCGGCATTTTGAAACGCCATATTTTCTGACCGACATTCCCGCCGTTGGACTTGTGGAGTTTTGCGATCATACTGTCAAGATTGCCATCGGCGGCAGGAAAAAGCTGGAATCCGCTGAGTATAATTTTTCCCTTGCCGAAATTCTTTTCGATCAGAGCAGCTTCGCCGTTTTTATATTTTTCCAGAACTTTGACAGACTTGTCTGTGATAAATGATTTGAAGGCTTCAACTTCCAGCCCGTTATCAAGTTTACGTTTTTTGTCTGCGCTGTTTTTGTATTTGACACCGAAAGTTTTCTGCAGCCAGTCAACTTTATCACCGTGAATGTTGTAATCGGCAAACTGAGGATCACCGCAAATTGCAGTTCCGCCGTTCCTGACGAATTTTTCCAGTGCAGTCAAAGTTTCCTTTTTCAAATAGGAGGCGTAAGGAACATAAACGATTTTATATTTGTCAAGAGATTCCTCCCCTCTGTGGAGATGTGTATCACTGACGAATTTGAACCATCCTCCGATCTGTTCACCGATTGCGATAAAGGCACGTTGGAAATAATCAAAGCCTTTTTTACTGAACATGAGAGAATCATCGGAAACAAGAAAAGCTGTCTCTGTTTCCGGGAATTTCAAATCCGGCATCTTATTGAAGGTCTTGGTCATTGCAAGCATGAACTTGTAGCCGGTGGGATAACCGATTACAATGGAGCCGGATTGTCCATCCCAATCATAACGCTGTCCCATGGAGGCGGGCCAGAAATGAAATCCTGTTGCCCCGCCGCGAACAGCTTGAGAATAACATTCCAGCATTTCCGACTGTCCCATCGCACCTGTCGGATATCCGGAAACTGCTTCGTGAATTACAACGGTAAGATCATCAATCAAACCGACATCCTTTACCATTTTGGTAAGGAACATGAGTCTGGAACATTCTTTTTTGGAGACCAAACCGGCTTCGCCGAGCTGGAATGAGCCGCAGTCAGCATAACGGGACCAGTGCTGAACACCGGTAACAGAAGGGATGTCGTGAGCATCATCGGAAAGAATGACAATATCTTTCTTTTTCTTTCTTGCAATGGCTGCGGCCTTTTCGGCAATCTTTGCGATCTCTTCCGCCATATATGAACGGAAGGCTCGTTCTGACGGATTGAATTTCGGATCCGTCATTTTCATACCCCAGGGAATACCAAATCTTCCATCGCCTTCTTTTGTCTTGACATCATTGTACCATTTTTTAAGGAACGCCGGATCGTTAAAAGGTTTATTCATTACCCTTCCGCGGAAGATGTTGAGGGGAACAACTTCATCACCAAGGAAGAAAATATCCATATCTTTGCCATGGACATCCATGATTTTGTTAACAGACTGAAGATATGCTTTTGTATTGATGGGGTCTGTCATGAGACCGAAAAATCCGGTTTCGCCTGCGGTCGTTCCATATTTTCCATTTTCGTCAACACCGGGAATGAAATAGAATGAATAATGGCAGACAGGCAGTACGAGTTTGCGTTTCAGAAGTTCCGGGACAGCTGCCATATCAGGTTTTCCGGAAGGAGCGGGAAAATTTCCTTTTCTGATATTCGGCAGTTTTGAATAAACACTCATACCGTTTCTTATGATGAGACGGATCCCGGCATCTTTCAATTCTCTGAAAACTTTTTCCTGAGAATAGGGAACACCTGTTTTGAGAGCATCCCGGTAATTTCTTTCATCAACAACGCTTGTCCAGGTAATATTGACACGTTCTTTTTTTCTTTTATTTCCAAACACTTCTTTGAAAACAAACGGTGCTTTTGTGCGGTAAACACGCTCTGTATTACGGAAAACTTTGGTATCGAATCCGCCTTTCAGCAGGACCTTATTTGCCTTGTCCAGAACCTCAAATGCGAGTTTTTCACCGGAGACCCCGCTTAATACATAGAATGTTGTGAGACTCTGTCCGGAACTGTAAACTTTTGCCGTTTTTCCATTGACACGGACATTCAGACCGGCATCTTTCAGTTTATCAGAAACCCAGAAGGATAACGCATTTCCTCCGGTGTTGTTGTCATAATCGGTAACTTCTCCGGCATCAGCAAGAACAACTTGCGGAAATCCGGATTTTTTACAGGAAAGTACAAAACCGAGAAATGCTTCTGTATCACGGTTGAAGTGAAATTTGGTCTTCGCAAATGCAGATGTTTCTTTTCTGAATGTTCTGTGAAAACGTCCTGCACTGATCTTCCAGCACATTCCGGGAACCACTTGAAAACCGAGATCGGAAAGAGGAAGACGGTAGGAGACTTCCCACTTTCCGCCGCCTTTTTTTGTCTTGACTGAAAAATCTTTTTCAGCTCCTTTGAAATTAGTGGAATAAACCCCTACGGAGTTGACGGAAAAATGTTTGATATCATTGCGGAGTTTCATGCCGGAAAAGTTGAAATGCAGTTCCACACGGTCATCATCCCAGACGGGATGATTCGGCAGAGATTTTGATTTCATCGCGGAAAGATTCTGTTCTTCGCAAACGAAACGGACATAAAGATAATCTTTGTCCGCAGCAAACTGCAGCCAGGTCTTCTGCGGTGCTTTTTTTACATCTCCGCTGGTACGGATGAATTTATCAAATGCTTTGATCTGACTCCAATCATCCTTTGCAAATTTTTTCCCGAACTCAGGATCAAATACGATCTCTTCCGGATTTTTGAGCTGATATCCGGCGGTCAGAGTTTTTTTTTCCGGATCACTCCAGGTGGCATTTTTTCCTTTTTCGATCTTGACTTCATCAATGAACATGACCTGTCCGGGTTTTCCCAGAAAATGGATCCCAAGAAGCTTTCCATCCCGTTTTATCTGCGCAGTCATTTTGATTTGACGCCAGTCTGTTGTGACAGGTCTTGATTCAAACTTATGTGTCTGCGCACCATCGGACCAAAGTTTATTGTATGAAGTACAGAAAAAGCCTATATTCATATTTGCAGCAGAGGTTTTTACAAATGCACTTATGGTATAGGTTTCACCTTTTTTGAAGTTCTGTTCCGGAGTATGGATGAACACACGGAGCAACTTCTTGTTGAAGTTGACTTTCAAGGATTTGTTCCCGGTATAACTATCTTCATCAGTAAGCTGAACTTCATTTGGTTTTCCCCACAGAAGTTTCACATTCTTCGGCAGTTTATCACACTCAAAACCGGAACTTTCCTTTGTCAGCAGATTTTCAGAAAAGGCGATGCTGCTCAAACACAGCAGAGTAGAAAAAAGAATTGATTTCGTTGTCATTTTTCACTCTCATTTATTTATAGAGTTCGCTATCTGATTTGTATGCGATGTGATTTCCAACGCCCAGAGTTTTTCCGACAGAGGCAACATGTCCATCAACATAAAGCACGTTGCACATTCCATTATGAAGATGTGCTGCGGCATAATTTCCGGGGACATCTACGCGTGTCCAAGAGCGATTGGCGATGGCATAAAGAGTTCCGGTTCCTGACGGTGTCGCCGGCATACCGTGTTTCGCAAAATTCCATTCAAAATGAACAAATGTTGAAGAAGGTTCTTTCAGAGAATTGATTTTGATACCTTTTGGATTATCTGCTGCCAGACATGCATTATCCCCCCAATTTGTTCCGCCGCCTGCAACAGTGAGATTATAGGTGTAAGTGCTTCCATACTGATCCTTATCGCCCTGGGCCCCATTCAGAACCCCTTTTGCATCCATGGAGGGACAAATATAAGGTGATTTGAAAACTTTCCGGGTCGTTCCATAATACTCGGTTCTTGCAGTTCCTTTCAGACCGACATGATCCTGCATTTTCATGTACCAGGGACTTCCGCCGCCGCCATGATATGCCAAACGTTCATCGTTCTCCCCGGCATAAAGAGCGTGTCCCAATCCGGTCTGTTTGAAATTTGATTTGCAGTTGGAAGCTCTTGCGCTTTCACGGGAATTGTTCAATGCAGGCAGAAGCATTCCCGCAAGAATTGCAATGATTGCAATCACAACCAGCAGTTCAATCAATGTAAATTTGTTCCGGGAAAGACTCTTTTCCCAAAACCGGATTCCGTTCGTTTGTTTTCTTTTCATTTTATCCTGTTCCTTTCTCTTTTATATTTTTTTATAAATACTGTTTCGGTATATGTGCTGAGTTATTTTAACTCACATAACTGAGTTCCTGTTAACAGTCTTTCCACAGATATATATTTTCACCCTTTCCACTCGCCCGGAACCGGAAGTGCGGAACGGAGTTTTCCAACAGGAACTTCCCTTGGAGTCAATCCCCTGTCCGCCGCCATCGCTGCTGCAAATCCGGCAGCCTGTCCGGTAATATAACATGCCGGGATCACCCGGATGGATGCGTGAACATATCGGTCAGCACTGACACAGCGGCCGCAAGTCAGAACATTGTTGAGATTTTTCGGGAGCATTACACGGTATGGAATACCATACGTTTCTCCCGGAGCATAACGTTCCTTGCGGTAGATCCGCTTATGCTCAAGAATCTCTTCCTTTCCGGGACGCGGCGGATGCAGATCTGCCGGGAAATTGTACTCTCCGATCTCATCTTCAAAATGCCGCCTTGCACGGTAATCTTCCCTTGTCAATTGGTAATCGCCAATGATCCGCCGGGATTCCCGCACTCCAAGCAGAGAGCCGGAACCTACGATTTCCGCATTTGAAAATCCGGGAACATGACGGCGGTAGAATTTTTCATAAGCCCGCAAAAGTTTCCTGTTCTGACAAATCCCAGCTGTCAGAGACTCCTCATTTGTTGCATCAATATCAAAGACATGGGAAAAATTGCCAACCATGATATTGGGAGAAACTGCAAAAACTCCGGTGTGATGATAATCCTCCTGCGGGAGTTCTCCGCTGCGGAACGCCGCTTCCAGCAATGCAGGCATCTTCTCATCATTATGACTGCAGCAGCCGCCAGCCTGATATGCCTCCAAATCAACGCCCGCCCAAACAGGACACAATGTTGCAGGCATGACTTCGCCGCTTTCCACCCCATTTTCATAAGAAGCTCCGGCGCGGACCGCAAGAGTTCCATCGCCTGTGGCATCAATAAAAATGTTTGCTTCCACAGCAAACATGCCTCCGGGAGCAGCAAAAATTGCCTGACGTACCGTTCCTGATTCTGTCACAGCGGCTGCCAGCGTTGTATAATAAAGAAGTTTTACCCCTGCGGACTCCAAAAGTTCCTCATAGAGAAATCTCAAGTGTTCAGCATTGATTTTTCCGCCGCAATCGTACCCGTTTTCCGCTGACATTTTCCGCAATCCGGTCAGAATCCGGCGTCCATAGCCTTCACACAGCAATCTGCCTCCGGTCGCAACAGGCATAAACATCGGGACTCTTGCAGCTGTGCTCATGCCGCCGGACATTGCAGAACTCTCGATCAGCAAAACATCGGCCCCCTGTTCTGCGGCACAGGTTGCAGCCGCACACCCGGCAGGACCGGCACCGACCACGCAAACATCAGGACGGTAACGTATTGGAATATCACAGGAATAACGAATTTTTTCCATAATTTTATAAAATTCCTTCCATAAAATAATGTTTCATTCATTCACTCCAAAGTTTCATTCTGAACACTGTCAGATCTCGTTGATACAGCCTTCTATGATCTCATCCAGGTCACCTTCGGCAAGTCCGATATAGGTATCACATGCTCCATAATAAATACGCAGTCTGCGGGTCTTCCAGTCAACAACTGCTCCGGTGGTAAAAACAGTGTCCGGAATCAGACCGATATGTTCATATTCCACTTCCGGAGTAAGCAGGTAACTCTTCATTTTTCCAATCACTTTTTCCGGATTTTCCAGATCCAGAAGAACGGCTCCCAAACTGTATCTCCAGGAGGAATAACAGTTCTGAACGCCATGAATGATCTCAAGCCACCCTTTTTCTGTTTTGATCGGAGGTGTCGGACCGATTTTATCTCCGCACCAGCGGGTAAAACCACGTCTCAAAATACAGCGGTGTTCTCCCCAGTGAACCAAATCCGGAGACCGGGAAAGCCAGATATTCGCAAGAGACTGAGCATAAGTCGTTGTACCGCAGTTATACGGACGATCCAGACGGACATACTGACCATTGATTTTTTCGGGGAAAAGGCACGGCACACGGTTGGTCGGCAGAGAAATAACTTCGATAGGTTCCACTGTGACAAAATCTTGTGTCCGGTAAAGCAGCCCCACAGGACCGTTATCCTGACTAAGCCCCGGACGGATGATATAATAACAGTTTTCTTCCGGGAACCAGGTCACGCGGCAGTCGATCGGCGCAGAACCGTACTGCGGAAATGCCGGGTCATTATTGGTAAAAAGCGGTTTTTCATGAACTTTGAAGTCGATTCCATTTTCACTTTCCGCAACATAGCAAAATCCGCCGTCGCCATTTCTTGTAAGAACAGAAAGCAGAAGGATCGTTCTTCCGTCAGGAGTCATAACCTGTCCGGGATTGAAAATCTGTTCAGCTTTGCAATAGGGGAAATCAGCCGGATCAAAAATCGGATTTCCTTCATAGCGGGTCAAAATTGATTTGAATTTCTTCATAATAACAGCCTTTCATAGTAATATCAATATCTATGGTAATATAATATTCCATGAATTGAATCGCAATGGAAGTTCATGAAATAGCAATGCAAAATAATCAAACAAAAAAACAACATAATGCAACATTACTCAACAGGAACAGTTACACTGTTGCGCAGATGCAGTCGGTATGGAACCGAAATATCTTCCGATACAGATTCTCCGCGGATTTGCGATTCCAGCATAAGAACAGCTTTTTCAGCAAGCAAAGGAAAATTCTGTTCCACTGTTGTTAACGCAGGACTGACCAATGCAGAGATGTAGGGCAGTTCCCAGGTAATCAGGGACATCTTTTCCGGCACACTGATTTTGCAGATATCCAGAGAATTCATGATCAAAAGCCCGGAGGATTCACCATCGGCAATAATTCCGGTAATTCCCTGCTTTGCAAGATTACTGATGATTCCGTGATAGGCATTGACATGTTCGGAAATATAGACACATGACTGCTCCAGTCCGCGTTCTGAAACAATTTTCAAAAAGGCGTTCTTCCGTTTTTCTGCCGTGTAGGAAAGTCCGCTTGTGGTAACATAGGCGATATTCCGGTGACCGTAATCATAAAGGCAGCCGAAAGAAAGATTGATCGCACTTGCGGCATCGGAATTCACAGAAAAAACGTTATCTGTATGATCGGAGGCATCGTTAATACACACAAGAGGAATATTGTATTTTTCACAGACTGCCCTGGCAATACGCCCGCTGAAATCAAGGGAAATAATCCCTGTAATTGATCTTTCCTGAATGATATCAATACGGTCACTGTTAACAAATTCCCAGAAATATTCCCGTTGGCTCAAGCATTCCTTCAGAGCATTGATAAGATTCAGGGTATACCATGCAAGTTTGACATGACTTGCCGGCAGCAGGACAATGATGCTCTTTTTTGTACGCTGCTTGTGATATCCCATTTCATTGGCGGTACGTATCACAAGTTCTGTAGTTTCCTTAGAGACGAGATAACTGCGGTTCAGGGCTCTGGACACCGTGGAGATGTTCAGATTCAATTTCTTTGCGATTTCACGAACGCCCAGCCCTGATGGTTTCCGCATGATATGCCTTACTGGTTCCAGGCTTTCAGAAATGTTTCTGCGATCATTCTGTATCCTTCCGCAGTCGGATGTACTCCGTCCTTGGTCAACAGAAGTCCGGTATGCCCCGGATGACGCCGCCACTCATCCCTGAACATTGTATCAAGAGGAACATAACGGATTTTCAATTCATTTGCCGCAGCGCGGGCAGCTTTGCAGTAATCCGCATACATATCCCCCTGTTCATGCCAGTTATCACCTTCCGGTTCTGCCAGCGGTGTTGCAATGGAGACTTTACTGATTCCGTTCAAGCGAGCAATATGAGCCATCCAAACGAGATTACAGCGGTATGCTTCAGGAGTGATCATGGGTTCATCAGCCCAGCGGCCTCTGCCGACAAGGGAATCATTGGTTCCGAGAAAAATGGAAACCGCATCCGGCTTCATATCAAGAACATCCCTCTGAAAGCGCATGAACGCTGTCGGCGTTTTATCTCCGCCGACTCCGGCATTGATTACTTTATTATCGGGAAGACGTTCCTGCAGAATTGCGACATATCCGGGATCCGCATGCGTCAGACTGTCTCCGAAACAAACCAGTGTTTCTCCGGGTTCAAGAAATTTTGTTGTTAGATCAAGCATTCTTCATTTCTCCTGTATTAAAAAGTCTTTCCGGCTTAATATAACACTGATGCTGAAAAAAATCACAAAAAATTCCTTTTAAAAACTCAATAAATTTCAGCAAAATATGGAACCTCTGCTAAAAAACAAAAGCTCTGTTCCCAATAAAGGTTGTTACTTGAGGAGGGGAAAAAGCCCACTTGAGGAAAGGTCCTTTTTCCCCTCCTAAAACTCCACCCCTTTCCAGTCCTCCGGAGCCTTGTGCGGAGGAGGATTTCCAAACCTTTTTGCGGCATTCCGATTTTTACGATGTAAAAATCGAAATGACATCTTAAAGTTGAAATAGCAGAAGGATTTACCAACCTGTATGGGGAACAGCGCTATACTCTAAAAGACGCCTGGAAAAGTCAAAAAAGAGAGGATTAATCACAGATGGGATATTGCACACAAAACAATATTTTGCAACTCTTTTTGGACAATGAATTTGAAGTTTTCAGTGATTGTATCCGTCAGAAAATATAAAGGATTTTCATAAGAGGTAATTTCAAAAGTCCGGCAAATTTTGGCTGAAAAGAGATTGCTGATGAGATGGAAATGGTAGTTTGAGCGTGGCTTTCCATCCTCCTTCGTTAAAACTCCGGAGGATAAGCCGAAAACGCTCCATTTTCAGATCTCTGCAAGAATTTTCAGAGATTTTTGAAGACTTTGGAAATTGCCTCATAAAACTTGGAACATTAACAAAATTTGATCAAAGTTGAGATTGGGACGGTTGCAAAACTTCAAAAGAAGTAAACGGCAGTCCTGATAAATGTTGATTCGCTATGGGGGAAAGCAGGGGAAATCACTTTTTTTTCAGAGTGATCAGAGCGATTTCTGAAGGTCTTCCGAAACGGATGGGGAAGCCGCTCCAGATACAGGTTCCATTCGTCAGATAAAGCTGCATGTTTCCAACGTTATACAGCCCCGAAACAAAGCCGCCGTTCATCTGTCTGACCAGAAGATCCATTCCCAGAATCATGCCGCCGTGAGTGTGTCCGGAAAATTGCAGATCGTAAAACGATTTTGCTTTATGAGCCAGTTTCGGATTGTGAGCCAGAAGAATTCCGCAATCTTCCGGTTTCATTTCCGGATGCTTTGCCATTTCCGGATTTGGCATTTCCTCCCAGAAACGTTTTGCTCCTTGATCGGTCGTTCCGCTCAGATAAATTCCATTGGGGAGTCTTACAGAGTCGTTCAACAGCATGTTGATCCCGGTTTCTCTTTCCAGAAAGTACATCCACTGATGATATCCGGAATAATATTCATGGTTTCCGGGAACGCCCCAGACACCGTAAGGCGCTTTCAAATCTTTCAGTAACCCCACTTTATTTCCGCAGAGTTCCACTGTTCCATCCACAAAATCACCGACGATTGCGATAAGATCAGGCTTTGCGGCATTGGTCCGCCGGACGATCTCCCTGATGAATTCCGGCTGGGTGATATAATCAATGTGCAAGTCGGAAATCAAGGCGATTCTCATTCCTTCCGCATCTTTGGGCAGGTCTTTCAGACAGATCGTTCGTTCCCGTACTTTCGGCAGAGCAGTCCCCCAGTAAATGCCGAGCGTTGTACAGAGAATTGCGATTCCAAGCAGAATGAAATTGGCTTTGCAAACCCATGTCTTCCAGTTTGCGGGCATTTCTTTTTTTTTCCTGCGGTAAATCAGACGGATGATGATTCTGGCGATTACACTGACCAGCAGGAGTGCAAACCATGCGATAAGGACGGCATAGATCCATGCTGAAAATAACATGATTCCCCGTGGCAATCTGGGAGCAAAAAAGACAGGACCGCCGAAGAGGTAAAGGATAAAATATTTCTGTGAAATGCAGAAAAGAATTCCAAAGATGATAAGTTTCCACCAACGGTTTATTTTCAGGGGGAAAATGGCAACAATAAAGACAAATATCGCAAGGATCGGGGAGAGATAAATCAACATGGATAAATTCCTTTCTGGGAAAAATGTTTAATGTTTCTGCCAGACCGGTTTCGGCGGCGGTTCTATCCCCAACGCTTTATATGTATTTCTGAAATGCAGTTTTGCAAATTTCCCCAGATGTTCGCGTCCGCCGGCAACAGCCAGTCTGGATGCAGGTTCATCGGTTTGATCTCCGCCCCCCTTTGGCAGAATTACGCCTGCAGCTTCGCTTAATTCATCCAATTTCCGCAGAAATCCTGCGCGGGCGAGAATGGATGCCGCTGCCACAGCCATGTCGCTTTCTGCTTTGACACGCTGTACCAGATGGACTTTTTTTCCGCGTTCGCCGAGAGCATTGCAGATCAATGCATCGTCACCGAACTTATCAGCGATGGCTTCGGTACATTCCGGAACTTTTTCCAACAGATTTTCCAATGCTCTTGCATGAGCCCATGCAAGCAGGGTATTGATGGAACGGAAACTCTGATACATTCTGTTGTAGGCTTCCGGACCGATACTTACGATCGCAAATTTTCCTTTCAGGATCGTGGCGATTTTCGTTGCAATTGCGCGCAGCTTTGTATCGCTCTTGATGAGCTTGCAGTCACAAACTCCAGCCTGAATCAACGCATTTTCCGTTGCTTTATCCGGAATAAAAGCGGCACAAGCCACCAGCGGACCGAAGAAATCTCCTTTCCCGCTTTCATCCATTCCGGCATGAGCAATAAAGGGCTGTTCCGGTTTTTCTTCCAGTTCAGCACCGGTGAACGGACAGGAACAGAGGACTTCCGGTTCCAGAACGAACTCGACAAAATCCTTTGTTCCTTTGCCCTGAATGACCAGTTTTCCGCTGTTGTAAAGAATGACGGACGTCTTTTCTTTTGTTGCTTTGAATCTGGCATACTGGTGATCGGAAAATGTCCAGCAATGAGTCTCCAGCGCGGAACGGAGCGCATCGTTCCGTTCCGGCGGGAGCATGATCACACACATGTTTGCGGTTTGATCTGACATCAAAACTCCTGATCAGACAAGTGTGAAGAATGATTTATCATTCAGTTCATCGGGTCCGAAACCGCGGAATTTCATTGTGAAAGTGAAATCCTCTGCGGGGATCAGATATTTTTCTGCGGGAATGGGACCGCAGGAGCCGGAACCGATACCGCACTGTTTCCAATCCAGATTCAGCGTAACGGCATCGTCAGGAGCGATTTCATGCGGATGGGCTGCTTTGTCCAGAGCCTGATCGGTACAGTGTTTTGCGGAGAAGTCAAAATACGGTGTTCCGGCAACCAGCAGACCGCACATTTTGACATCATAAAGAGCCATTCTGCGGACTTCATGACGATTTCCGTTTTCCTGCGGGCGGACGTAGTTTGTGAACATGGAATCCACGGGCATTTTGTAATAGCCGACTCTCTGTGCGGTTTTGGTATCGGAATACGCTTCTCCCGGACCGAGACCGAACCATGCGGCATTGCTGAATTCACCGGGGACACGCATGGTCAAACCAATGCGCGGCAGCGGCGGAAGCTCTTCAATACCGGTAATGATATTGATCTCTTTCTTGACACCGGCTTTATTGAATTCCGTCTGGAATTTTCCGGAGACAGTAAGAGTGAAAGAACCGTCGGCAGCGAAATCATAGAGATATTCTGCGAGGATTCCCCAACGGTGATATCCCGGAGGTGCGATCCGTGTGATGATCTGCACTTTGACACTCTTTTTATTCTTGATGAGCTTCACAGATTCCGTCCGGCTCATCATGTGGTCATAACCGGCAAGTTTCCATTTCGGGAGCATGACTGGTTTATCGTTGTCCGTGTAAGCTCTCCAGAAATTGAGTTCAGGTCCTTTCAGGATGAGCGGAACGTTATTACGTTCCCACGCGTTCAGAGTACCGTAAACTTTATCGAACTGATAAAGTGTTTCATTGGCTCTGATCTGGATGAGTTCATCATTTTCATCGGCGAAAATGGTATCAGCGATTCCGTTAGCTGGGAATGCCGGAGCGATCATGACCTGAAGCTGTCCCCATGCGATTTCATGACCGCATCTTGCCCAGATGGTATCTTTTGCCAGCTGGAATGTGAGATTCAGGAAATATTCTGCACCGGGTTTCAGATTCTTCGGCAATGCGAACGGAATCTTGACCGCTTTTGTTGTACGAGCCTTGATTTCCGGCAGCATGATCATACCGCTCTGAATGGGAGAGCCGTTTTCACTGAGACTCCACACACAGGAGAGGTGATCGAGAGTCAGGAAATCATAGAAGTTGGAAATCTTGACTTCGCCTTTCTTCAGGTTTCCTGCGGCAACTTTGACGGGCGAAATGACTTTTTTGTATTCGACCAAACCGGGAGATGCTGTTTTATCCGGGAAGACCAAACCGTCTGCCACAAAGTTTCCGTCATGGGGATATTCGCCGAAATCTCCGCCGTAAGCGAAATATTCCTGTCCATCTTCGTTCCAGGTGCGGATTCCATGATCGCACCATTCCCAAATGAAACCGCCCTGCATGTTTTTGTTGGCTTCAAAGGTGTCGAAGTAATCCTGCAATCCGCCGGGACCGTTCCCCATTGCATGACCGTATTCGCAGAGAATAGCAGGATATTTTCCTGCATAAGGTTCTGCATTTTTCTTCCACATATCCGGACGGGGATACATCTGACTGAAGATATCCGCACCTTCCATTTTTGTATCCCGTTCATAATGGATGGGACGGCTGGAATCAATAGCCCGGACTTCCTTGACCATTTTGGCTGTATTGCATCCCCAGCCGGCTTCATTTCCCATGGACCAGCTGAAAATACAGGCATGATTGCGGAAGGATTTCACCATCCGTGTTCCGCGTTCCACAATGGGTGTTTCCCATTCTTTCCACATTGTGGGGTTCATTCCCTGTTCATACATGAATCCATGGGATTCCAAATCGGCTTCAGTCATCACATAGAAACCGTACTGATCACAAAGATCATAAAATTCCGGATGGTTGGTATAATGGGAAGTACGGATGGCGTTGATGTTATGGCGTTTCATCTGGAGGAGATCTTCCACCATGGCATCGAAGGTCACGGCTCTGCCAAGATCTGTATGGAATTCATGCCGGTTTACCCCGTAGAACATGATACGTTTTCCGTTGATCAGAAGGTTTCCGTTTTTCATTTCCACATTACGGAATCCGATTTTCAGAGAACGGACTTCCAGGAAATCCTTTTTGGCATCTCTGACGGAGATCAGGAGTGTGTAAAGACTGGGCGTCTCTGCGGTCCATGCTGCTGCATTCTTCAGGGCAGGGAACTTGATTTTGACAGATTTTGTTTCATTTGCTTTCATGGTCAGAGCTGCGCTGACACCGTCTTCAAAGGCAGGATAGCCTTCCGGATCGTAAAGCTCAGCGGTGACGGTATAGCCTTTGACAGCTTTTCCGATATTGCAGATGATCGCTTCGAGAGAAAGATTCCCGGTTGTATAATCCTTTTCCAGAGAAGCTGTTGTGATTGCATCATAGACAGATACCACAGCTTCAGCGGTCAGGGAAACTTCACGGAAGATACCGCTGAGCCACCACATATCCTGATCTTCGAGATAGGTGGAATCGGACCATTTGATCACTTGAACAGCAATCACGTTTGTTCCGACGCTGACCAGATCGGTAATATCGAATTCAGAAACAATGCGGCTTCCCTTGCTCATTCCGGTTTTCTTTCCGTTGACCCAGACGTAGAAGAAGGAATCCACTCCGCGGAAGGTCAGAATAATCCGTTTTCCATCCCAGTTTTCCGGAATTTCAAAGTCACGGACATAGCAACCGGTGGGGTTTTCCACGGGAACCTTCGGAGGATCAATGGGAAAAGGATACTTGGAGTTTGTATAATGAGGAACTCCGTATCCTTCCATCTGCCACATGGAGGGAACGACGATATCATCCCAGTCGGAGAGGTCCGCATCTTCGCAGAAGAAATCCTTCTGAACGGACTGAGGATCATCAAAAAGCTGGAATTTCCATGCACCGCTGAGGGTTTTCCGGAAAGGGGATGCTGATTTATCTCCGAACAATGCTGTTTCACGGTCAGCAAAAGGCGTCATCAGTGTTCTTGCTTCCAAACGGTTGTAATTTGTGATTTTCTGATTTTCCCAATCGTTTTTCATGTGAATCTCTCCTTAAAGAACACTGAGAGCTGCATTGATGATTTCTGTTGCAGCATTGGGGGCAACAGAATTTACAGCAGGTTGAACTTCATAGCCGCCCCGTTCAAAACATTCCGGCATGGGAACATAACCGGAAAGAGATTGAGCAAGGGAAACGACAAAGGTGTATTTTGTAGTTGATTTTTCGCGGATCGCACGTGCAACGCCGTTGAACGGTTCGCCGGGAACTGCAACGAAAGAAAGTTCATTTCCGAATCTGAGAGAGGTGATTCTTCCTTCGTGGGAAGGAACACTTTTGTCGCGGCAGTCAATGGTGCGCTGTGCAAAGTGACGGAGTGCAGCAGGTACTTTGTTTGCAAGATCCTGGCTTTCCAAATCACCGTCTTTCTTAATGTCGGGAACCGTTGCAAGAGTGTGCTTTGCTGCAGCATATTCTTCATCGGAAACCTGACGGTGCGGAATTGTAACGGTTGTGTTTTTGATAACAACATCTTCAGCGGTCAGCTTTTCTGTATCGTTCAGAGCATCGAGAATGATCTGAGCATAACCGCGTCCGATGCGGACAGCTTCTTTAAAGCTGGACTGATTGATTTTCTGCCGGAAGTCAAAGTGATTGACATCTCCGGACGCATCGTCGAGAACCATGACAGGAAGGCTTGTTTTGAGTTCATACTGGATTGCCTGAGCAAAACGTCCGTACCAGTCTGCAGAAACAATATTTCCTCCGATGGTATCACCGTGATTTGCAATGTTGCAGATGAGTGCGGCAAGTCTTCCGCCCTGAATAATTTTCAGGAAACTGATGGTACGGTCAAGTTCACTTTCCGGTTTTTCGATATCGGGATTTCCCCAGCCGGGGTTTGTGATGATCGTGCCGTTCTTCATGTAATATCTGCGGACGAACGCATACGGATTGTTATAGACAGAACCGACTTCCAGTTCAGCAGGGAGCAGGTTCATAATCGCACGGATGATAGCCCGTTTTGCTCCTTCCAGAGCGAGATCATATGCGTAATAGGTGCGGTCATCCCATTCTTCTCTGCGGAAACGGATTTCCGGACCTGTATGGGTATGAGTGGCTGAAATGATCAGATTGTCATAGAGATCATTTCCATATTTTTCAGCAATGAAAGCCTTGAGGTCTGTATAAATTTCAGCGGGGACTGAGCCAAGATCGAAAGAAACAAAACCGCAGAGTTTTTCATTTGCTTCAATCATAATGACTTTTACATAGAGGTCATCGTACATGCCTTCATTTGGGCGTTTATTGAAATATCCTGCAAGCCCCACACCTGTGGGAGGGGTGATGATTTCCTGTGCATAACCTGCTTTAAACATTTTTTCTCCTTGAATTTTTTGTTAAGAAAAGCCCTGCTCGTACAGAACAGGGCTTGAATTTATATTTTGCTTATTCAGCTGCAGCCGGTTCCTGTTTCGGTTCCGGATTTGCATCTTTGACTTTGCCCAGATATTCCGGTAAATCAAGTCCAGCCATGCCCGCAACATCATGAAGCGGCGGCAGACTCTTAACGATTCCGCTGAGGAAATCTGATGTTGCAGTCTTGCCTTCTTTTCCCTTGGAACCATTGTCCCAAACGGTGACTTTATCAATCTTGATATTGCGGATCGCTTCTGTCTGAAGAGCAACGATCTGATCGAGTTTTTCAATCATAAGCATCTTGGCTGCGGCATCAGCATCCTGACCGCAAGCGGTGACGATCTGCTGGAAACCTTCGCCTTTTGCTTTCAGAATTTCATAATTACCTTTTGCTTCGGCTTCGAGTTTTGCAAAGATGGCATCGGCTTCCCCGCGAGCTTCGCGGCGTTTCTTTTCCGCTTCAGCTTCTGCGGCAATGACCATCTGTTCTTTGTCGATTTCCGCCTTAACGATCACGTCTGCCTTCTGCTTTTCAGTTTCCATTTTTGCACGGGCAATCTGTGCGCCCATTTCAGCTTCGTAATCTGCTTTTTTGATATTTGCTTCAGCAATTTTTTGAGCCGCTTCGGAACGGCGGAATGCCTCCGCTTCCTGCTCCTTACGGGTTGCGTTTGATTTTGCAATTTCGATTGCAGAGATATTTTCACCTTCAATAGCGGAGGCTTCAGCCTGTTTCACAGAAATACGGCGGTCACGGTCTGCATTTGCTTCTCCGACGAGAGCTTCGGCTTCAGCCTGCTTCACTGCAATACGGCGTTCCTTTTCCGCATTTGCTTCTCCGGACTGGGCTTCCGCTTCAGCATTGGAAACGGCAATACGCTGGGCTTTGTTTGCTTCAGCTTCTCCGATTCCGCCCTTCCGTTCTTCTTCTGCAACATCGATTCTTGCGGTGTTGATCGCTTCGGCAGCGGCACGTCTTCCGATCGCATCAATATATCCGCTTTCATCGGTGATATCTGTAATGTTCACGTTCAGCAGCTGAAGGCCGATCTTGTTCAGCTCTTCTGCTACGTTTTCTTCGATCTTCCGCAGGAATGTTTCCCGGTCGGAGTTGATCTGTTCAATGGTCATGGATGCGATCACCAGACGCAGCTGACCGAAAATAATATCTTTGGCAAGGTCCGCGATCATTTCGGAGGAAAGACCGAGCAGACGGTTCGCCGCATTTCCCATCAGTGCTTCATCCGTGCTGATTCCGACAGTAAACACGGAGGGAACGTTGATACGGATGTTCTGGATACAAAGCGCATTCGTCAGGTTGACGTCAATGGGCAGGGGCCGCAGAGAAAGAAAACTGTAATCCTGAATCACAGGGATGATAAATGCCGCACCACCGTGAATACATTTAGCTGCCCGCTGTCCGCCGGTTTTACCGTAAATGACCAGAATCTGATCTGACGGACATTTCTTGAACCGCATGGCGATTCCCATGACCGTGATAAACAGAATAACGATGATCAGGACAGATACCAGAATACTGCCGGCAATAAAGCCGCTGCTTGCTGCAATTGTTAAAACGGATCCCATAAAACGTACCTCCTTACAGTTTGTTTAACGTTCCGGTTTTTGATACTCTTTATATCTGAACGTAATATATCTGTCAGATGTCACTTTTCAAGCAAAAAAAAGAGTTTTCTGCAAGAATTTAACAGAAATCTCAATTGTTTTGTAAAACTGAGGCAATTTCAAACTGTCAGAAAAATATTATCCCCCGGTTATCAAAATGGCAGCAGACCCTTCAAAAGTTTTTCCCTTCTTCACCGATATCTTCACCGATTTATTTTCAAAATACGGATTTCTCCAGGGACGAGTTTTTCGGCTTTGATCTGGGGATATTTTACATTCATGTAATCCAGAAATAGCTGCGGGTCCTCTGTATTCCCCGGAAACATATCATAGTGTGCGGGAATCACACACTTTGTCCAGCACCATCCGGCAAGGTCTGCGGCTTCCTGATAGGTCATATTTCCGATACATCCTGCGGCATACCGTTTTGCATCCCGTCCGTTAATGGGAAGCATCATTAAATCCGGTTCCGCATCTTTCAGCAATGCTGCCAGACCGTCATAAACGCAGCAGTCTCCGGAGTGATAAAAACACACGTCATTCATGCTGATAACATAACCGAGATAAGGATAAAGTCCGTTGTCGCTGCGGTCGAGAAATTCATGGGCTGAAGCGATTCCCCGGATAATGATATCATCAATTTCCAGTTCTTCTCCGTCGTTGATCCCGATGATCCGTTCTGCCGGAATTTCTGTGATGGTTCTGCGGACGGCTTCCGGGAAAATAAACAACGCATCGGGAGAGGCTTTTGCCATTGCTGCAAGGGAAACTCTGTCGATATGATCGCTGTGGTCATGAGTACAAAGGATCAGATCTATTCCTGCAAACTCCTCTGCATTGATCAGGGGCGGAATCAAACGTTTCGGATTATTGTTCAGATAAGGGTCAATAGCGATCAGAGTATTTCCGCCTTTGACAAGAAAACTGTGTTGTCCCAGACGGCAGACTGCAAGAGAGCCTTTTTCCGGGGCAAGTTCTGAAAATGTGTTCAAAATAGTATTCATGAAAAAATTCCTTTCTGTTCGGGGTAATATATCCTTATGAAATAAAACCGTCAAGCAGAGCAATTCTGATTTTTTGAATAATTTCAGCGGCTCTTATTGAAAATTATTGAAGAGGAATTATATTTTCTTCAACGAAGGAGGTTTTTCAATGACAGATTCAGAATACAGGAAAAAGGCAATTTTCTGGACAACGCTCCTGTTTGTTCCGACAATTGTATTCTGCATAATGATGATCATTGACCTTTTTTTTGAATATCCGAAATATTATTTTTTCCTTTATATGGATGTCATAACGTTTGCTCCGGTGATTCTTTCTTCTTTGATTGTTTCCGGGATGATATTCTGGAAATTGTGGACGGAACTCAATTCTGTACTGCAAAGATTGGGGCTTGCTCTTGTTTTCTTTTTTCTCTTTTTTGTATATTTATTCTATTCCATACTTTTGGGGGTATTTTTGTTCGTTTTTTTACTTAATCCTTTCAGTTGAGACTTGAATGTACAGAAAAAAGAGTTAGATTAATCAAAGAAAAATACTGAATCAAAAAAGGAGTTACAGATTATGCCCGGTTCTTTGAGTCTCTATCTTTCCATTTTTCCCGGAATTCTGAAAGCCGGAGATGGAAAAAAGAAAATTACAGTCCATGCAAAACAAAAACATTTTGATGCGATTCTGGATGCGGTTCAGAATATCCGTTACTGGCATGTGGATTCCAGAGTGATCGAAAATACATCCGGTGCCGATCCGGTTCCCTTTGAGCGGAACGCAAATGGAGATATTGAATTCGTGATCAAAACTCCGCTGGAAGGGGAATATGCAATTTCCATTGAGTATCAGAGAGAAAACAGAAATCCCCAGAAAATGACGCTGTTTGTGTATGCTTTGAAAGAAGATCTTTTCCGGTTGAGACCCTGGAAAGGAGATTTTCACATGCACAGCACCCGTTCCGATGGTTCTCAGGACCCGGAATATGTTGCAGCGACCTGCCGGAAAACCGGATTTGATTTTATGTCATTAACCGATCACAGAAAATATGGACCTTCTTTAGAAGCCCGTGACTTCATGGCGGAATTTGAAAATGATATGCTTGTGGTTCCGGGGGAAGAAGTTCATTTGCCGGATAATCCTGTTCATATTGTCAATTTCGGCGGGAAATCCAGTATCAATGAACTTGCGTATGCCGATGAAGAAAAGTACCGCGCAGCTGTGAAAGAGTATATGAAAGACCAGCCGTCTGAATATGATGATACGGTTCGGTTTGCGGTTGCGGCATCAGAATGGATTTTTGACCGGATCCGTGATGCAGGCGGAATCGGAATGTTCTGTCATCCTTATTGGCGTCCGCAGAATCATGGTTCCATTCAGGAAGGCATGGTGGAACTGCTCATGGAACATAATCGGTTTGATGTTCTGGAAGTGTTCGGCGGGTTCTATGAAAAGGATGCTGAATGTAATATGCTTGCATTGTCCCGCTGGCAGGAGGAACGGGCGAAAGGAAAGAAAATCCCGGTTGCCGGAATCAGTGATTCCCATGATTGCGACGGTGATCTTGCCGGATGGTATTACACGGTTGTTCTGGCGGAAAAACTTGAATTTGATTCTCTTGCAGAAGCGATTCGTGATGAGCGTTCTGTTGCGGTGCATTGGATTCCCGGACATGCGCCCATTGCAGCGGGAACATTCCGTCTGACAAAATTCATTTACTTCCTGTTGCGTGAATATTATCCGCAGCATGATGCGCTTTGTGCTGTGGAAGGGGATATTCTCCGCCGTTATCTTGCGGGCGAAGAGCCGGAGGCAAAGGAAATTCTGAAATTCCGGAAAGGTGCTGTCGGACGGTTTATGGAACAATTCTGGGAACATGAGGTGAAGTAATATGGCTTGGGGAATGAGAAATCTGAAAATCTCTATATTCGGTTCATCCATCATGGAGGGCAGAATCGGCGTGAATTGTGCTGCGGACCGTTATTATTCCATTTTGCAGAAGAAACTTTCCGAACGTTTTCCGGAAGTCTGTTTTTCCATTTTCAACGGAGCTGTCGGCGGCTGGTCCACACGGGAATTGATGACGCATGTTGAGGAATATGTATTGGATTATTCTCCGGATTACTGCATTGTCATGTTCGGTGCGAACAATAAGGATTTATCCAATCCTGCGCGTGTGCTGAAAGAGGGGGAATTGGAACAGCTGATGGAAGAGTTTCAAAGCCGTCTTTCCGGAAAATGTCAGCGGGTTGGTGTGGTTTTGAATCCGGTGATAAATGAGCGTCACTGGGTGCGGAACCATCCGGCTTGGGCGGAATCTTTCAAGATTTATAAAGGCTTGAATGAGATGCTGGAACCCGAACGGGAAAAGGCAAGAGCGTTTTATCAGAAATATAACTATCCGGTTGTAGACCTGGCAAAACTGATGTCTGCCGAACCCTGCCGTTATGTTTGTGAAGATGGAATTCATCTGACCCCGGATGGGCACCGTTTGTTTGCCGATGCGTTGTTTGCACTCATGGAAACGCTTCTGATCCGGAATGGTCATGATACAAACGGAAGATGACAGGCTTCATTTGTTTTCCGGGAAATAAAAGGACATCGGACTTGAAAAACGGAAAAAATCCTGTATATTCACTCCGGTAAATTTCAGTTCGGGAGAAAATATGACAGAAGAACAGAAAAATTCAGATATAAAAGAAGAAAATACACCGCAGAAACGTGCATGGTGGGAAATTCCCGCCCGCGGTGCAGTTTTCTTTGTGATCCTTTTTGTTATGATGCCCGGACATTGGTATCGTGCGGCATATCTTTACACCATCGGCAGATTATTTCCTGTTTCCATGGAATCGAGAATATCAAAAATCAGCGATAAGGTTCAGCGCCGGTTGGATTTGCAGGAGATTCCTTCTGAATTGCGAATTCTTGTTCTGAAAGCGGAAAAACAAGTGGAACTCTGGGGGAAAATGAGTTCCGGAACCTGGAAAAAAATCAATTATTATCCGATATTTTCCCTGCCGGAAGGTGTGGGACCGAAACTCCGGAAAGAGGAACTCAAAACTCCGGAAGGAATTTATAAAATCGCTTCTCTTGATCCGGATCATCTTTATGCTCTGGCGATCAAACTGGATTATCCATCTCAGGAAGATTTGAACATCGCAGCAGAAGAAAAACGTTCTGCTGAAGACATGAAAACAGATTTCCTCCTGCATGGATTCGGATATTCCAAAAAACATATTTCCATGACCAACAGCGGGATGGAAGAACTCTTTTATCTGATCCACAAAGTCGGAAAGGAGAAGACAACTGTATTGATTTCTCCCTGTGATTACCGGAAGGATTATGAGATTTCCGCAAAACAGTCCTGGCTGAAAAAACGGTATGAGGAAATGAAAAAACTGATGAGTGAAATGCAGGAAACAAAGGAGAAAAAAGATGCAGCGTCCGGCAAAAATTGAAGAAGCCTGGGGCCGGAAATATCCGGAACAGGTGGTCCTTGCAATCACCAAATCTCCGGAAGGCAAAGTGAATGTTATGGCGATCGGCTGGGTTACTCTCGTTTCCGATGGACCGCCCATGTTTCTGTTGGGAATCGATGATCCAGCATATACTCTGGAATTGATCCGGAAGACAAATGAGTTTGTGATTGCGTATCCCTCCAAAGCAATGGCAAAGGAAACATTGTATTTCGGAACCGTTCACGGTCACAATATCGACAAAGGAACGGAATCCGGATTGACTTTTGTGCCGGGGGAAAAAGTTTCTGTTCCGTTACTTGCAGATGCCGTGGCAAATTTTGAATGTAAACTCGTAACAGAATACCGTCCGGGAAATTGTCCGCTGGTTGTGGGTGAAGTTGTTGCTTCCCATGTCAATACGGATGAATCAGTCTTGCGTCTGGTGAACTGCGGAAAAGGGTATCAGCTGCAATAACACGGTAAAACATAGAAAGGAAATTTTCAGATGAAAGCAAAAGAATTGATGGAACTCCTTTTTCACTGGTGCGATGATAATGGTGAAAAAGATTATTCCAATACCTGCGATACTGTAAAAAACGGAGATCCGGACCGTGAAATCCGGAAAGTTGCCGTAACGATGACAGCCACCGCAGATTTGATCCGAAAAGCGCAGGAGTGGGGCGCTGATCTTCTGATCGTTCATGAACCGACATTCTACTCTCACATGGATCAGCATTTGGAAAATGATCCTGTGACAAAGGCGAAAGAGGAGCTGCTTGCAAAAACCGGTATGGTCATCTGGCGTTATCATGATCATCCTCACAACAAAAAAATGGATATGATCGGCGAAGGCACTGTGAAAATGCTCGGATTTCAGGGAACCTGGATCAATCGTTTGTGGGCAGTCAACCGTTTTATCCTGGATGAACCGCTGACTCCCCGTGAAATCATGGAGCGGTTCCGTCGAAACGGCGGGGAACATGTCCGCATCTGCGGGACTGTGGATGAGCCTTGCAAAAATATCTCTCTTTGTCTGGGAACGCCGCGCGGCGTTTTTGAAGAATTACAGGACCCGGAAGTGGATGTTGTTCTTGTTGGAGAATCCTGTGAATGGGCATTGGGAGAATATGCCCGTGATGCCGCTGCTCTCGGATTCAAAAAGGCATTGATGATTATCGGACACAATCCCTCTGAAAAAGGCGGAATGATTCTTCTTTCAGAAATGCTCTCCAATGAAATACCCTCTCTCGAAATAAAGTATTTCGATTGCGGTGAAGTTTATCACACGTTATAATCAAACATAAAAAACAGGAGTTGAAAACATGAGTATTCCCACACCGCTGCCCAGAATTGCAGCATTTGAAAAACTCGGATTCGGAATTTTTGTCCATTGGGGACTTTATGCCCAGTGGGGAAGAGGAGAATGGGCGCAATGCATTTACAACGTTCATCCCGATGAATATGCGAAGTGGATGGACACCTTTACTGCCGAAGATTTTGATGCCCGCGAACTTGCAAAAATGGCGAAGGATGCAGGCGCAAAATATATCACGCTCACAACCCGCCATCATGAAGGTTTTTCGCTTTATGATACCTGCGGTTTAAATGAATTCGATGCACCTCACTCACCCGCAAAACGTGACCTGGTAAAAGAATTTGTGGAAGCCTGCCGGGAATTTGATATCGTTCCTTTCTTCTATCATACCACACTTGACTGGAAGTGGCACAACAAGAAAACGCAGGAATTGGATGAAGAAGAATTCAATGAGTATTTGGATTATCTTTACAAATCAGTGGAAATCCTTTGTTCCAACTATGGAAAAATCGGCGGACTCTGGTTCGATGGCAACTGGTCCCGCAAAAACTCCGATTGGAAAGAAGACCGTCTTTACAAGATGATCCACCGTTTGCAGCCGGATGCAATTGTCATTAATAATACCGGCCTTTCCGCATTGGGAGTCGTCGGTAAATCTGATGAAATTGACTCTGTGACATTTGAAAACAATACCGCCCGTCCGATCAACAGGGAAGGCATGAAAAAGTATGTTGCAGGAGAAGTCTGCAAGACAATGAACTCTCACTGGGGACGCAGCAGCAGAGATTTCAATATGCTTTCTCCCGCACGTGTCATTGAACGTCTCTGCCAGAGCCGCGGAACCGGAGCCAACTTCCTGATGAATCTCGGCCCCGAAGCTCAGGGAAAAATCCCCGCTTACGAAAAAGCTGTCTTTGAACTTGTCGGAAAATGGATGAATACCTTCGGAGAAGCGATTTACAACGGAAAACCGATTCCCGGTATGAAATATCCCGGAAATGACTTTATACTGCAGGATGGTAACACCTACTATTATTTCGCTCTGGATCTTTCCATGGGCGGCGATAAAAATGTGGTTGCCGCTGCCGTTTCCGGTCCCAGAGCTGTGGAAGGTTTCGATAAGGAAATCATTTCCGCCAAGTGGATGGATGACGGGGAAGAAGGTATTTTCGTTCAGGATACAGAAAAGAAACTTCTGACAATCAAGTGCGATCCGTTCCCCTATGGAACAGATATGGTCGTAAATATCCTGAAGATCGAAACCCGGTAAAAATTAATTTTTGAAATTACCTCGAAAAATAACAGGATGGTTGTAAAGATTTGCAATCATCCTGCTTTATTTTTCCGCTTTCAGCTGTTTTATATGATTGCATAGCCTTTCTTTGAATATTTTATAACTTCGTATACAATTCTTGTATTGCACCCCTTTTTAATAAAGTATTTTATGTTCAAAAAAATAATTTTTACAGTTAAAATTTGAAAACAGAAAAAAGTGTATATAAAGTATATCGTGTAATGATATGGAGGAAAAATGATCAAACGGGCAAAAATTGCAAAAAGTGAACAGATAGCGGAAGTTCTGCGGAATGAACTTTCTGCGGCGGACATATATCATGGAATGCCGGCTGTTTCTGCAAAAGAACTTGCCCGTCAGCACGGCGTTTCTGTTCCGACTGCTCATAATGCATTGAATATTCTGGTCAGAGAAGGCCTTTTATACCGTGTACAGGGAAGCGGTACATTTTTTAATTGTCCTGATCGCGGGACAAAGAAATTGATCGGGATTGCTGATCAGGCGGTTTGTCCTGAATGGCTTACACAGGAATTGATCCGGATTCTGAATTTTCATATTGTTTATGCATCCGAGTATTTGAAAGCTTCCGGCTGTGAAATCCGGATGATTTCTTATGATGAATTGTTGGATGGAAAAGTTCTGCATGGGTTGGATGGATTGCTGGTCAGCTGTATGTTTCTGGATGTGAAAACAATAGAGCTGATCATGAACAGCGGGGTTCCAGCTGTCGGATACCGGTTCAATCATCCGAACAATTTTCCGATATCTTATTTGAGTTATGATTTGAATACCGGAATGTCTGAAGCTTTGGATACATTGAATCTGACGTCAGAAAGCCGAATCAATTTGATTTCAGAAAATATCCCTTATGGAGTACATGCCCGGAAGTGCTGGATGAAACATTTGAAAGAGAGAAATATCCGGGAATCACAAATTCTTTGTTCAGAGATTGACACCAAAGATTTGGAGGTCAGCTGTTACAGGTTGATCCGCGTATATCCGGAACGGTATAAAAACTCGATTATTCTTGTAAGCGATGATGAAATTGCCAAGAATCTGATAAATGCCATGACGCTGGAAGGATTTGAAAGCGGTAAAGATTACTGTCTGATCGGAATCGGAAACCGTACTGCTTACGGAATGGAATCTGCCGGAGAACTGGAAATTTCCTCCATAGATCTTCCCATCAAACTCATGGCAGAGGAAAGTGCAAAGATTTTGCTGTATAAAATTTCAAACCCGTCGGAATGTCACTGTTCTGTGATGATACCGACTCATTTTGTAAAACGGAAAAGTTCAGGAATGACAGAATAGGAGGTCTTTTTTATGAAAAAAGTATTTACACTGATTGAGCTGTTGGTTGTGATCGCAATCATTGCGATTCTTGCCGGGATGCTGCTTCCGGCATTGAATTCAGCCCGGAACAAGGCAATGACAACCACATGCGTGAATAATCTTAAACAGCGGGGAACTGCCATGCTTATGTATGCAGGTGATTTCAATGATCATTTACCGCCGTCATATTATTCTGTTGATGGTTTTCTGTATCCTTTGAAGTATCTTCCGGGACAGCATTGGGTATTTCAGCTTGATACGCTCGGAGAACGGACCTGGCTGCCTGCGAACAGCATCAGCGTTTGTCCGACTGCTGCGACCAGGGGGGCGTCTGCTTTTGCAACAGCTTCCGGAAACCAGACAGCGTTTGTTACAAATTATTCCATGACAGCCGGAGAATACGGACTTTCTTATCCCAATACTTATGCAGCTATTCAGGAAAGTTCTGAAGTGTCCCGTAAAGTTCAGAAAATCAAAGGAAATGTCATTTCCGGTGAACATGAATATACCAGTTCCTCAACCTGGCTTGACGGATATGAGGGAACGCAGAAGAAATCTTTCACTGTTCGGGTGATTCAGAAAAATGTGTTCCGCATGCCGTATTCCTATTCCTGGGCAACCAGCAGTACTGCTGATACCCAGATCTATTCCCGTGCCGGATACAATCACAGCGGTTCCGGAAACTGGCTGTTCAAAGACGGTCATGTGGCGACTATCAGATACCGTCATGGTCTGATTGATTCAAAATTTACGATTTCCCAGTAACAATTTTCAGGAAAGGAATTTTTCTTTATGAAGTTTTTCAGTTCTATTTTTTTATTGCTTATCACAACTTTTTTTGCATGGGCGGAAGATTTGAGCCTGGCAAAAGATGGCAAAACAGATTATGTGATCGTAACAGGTAAAGATAACGGGGCAATTCAAAAACTGGCAGTACAGGAATTAAAGTCCCATCTGGAAGCGATGACTGGTGCGGTTTTTCATGTTTCCGAAACAGGAGCCGGTAAAAAACACCGGATTTATCTTGGATTATCTGAAGAAGCACGGAACGTTCTCGGAAAAGAAAATCTTGCTGCCTCGCTGAGGGAACAGGAAAATGTGATTCAGGTAAAAGGAAAGGATCTGTTCCTTTATGGAAAAGGAAAACATGGAACGATCTTTGCAGTTTATGAACTGCTGGAAAACAAATTCGGATGCCGCTGGCTTTCAGTTTTTGAAGAGCCGTATATCCCGTCCAAAAAAGAACTTGTCCTGAAAGACGGAACCACCAGAACCGCTTATGCTTTCCCGCTGCGTTCGCTTATGAACTATTTTTACAAGGACCGTTATCAGGCTGCTGTTTATAACTACCGGAACCGCCAGAATCTTTTGCTTGGACTGGATTATCTTGACAAAGGGATTGTTCCGGAGCTTGAAATTTATGGTCCTGCCTGCCACACACTCAGTGTTATCATCCCCGGATTTACTCTCAGGGGCGCAAACCGTCCGGCAGAATGGCACAAGATCAAAGATTATTTCGCAATCCATCCGGAATGGTTTTCCATGGATGAAAAAGGAAAAAGAATCAGTAACCGTCAGCTTTGTTTTTCCAATAAGGAAATGCGGAAAGAATATATCAAAAATGCCCTTGAAATGCATCGGCGTCTGGAGCAGAAACATGGGAAAGCATATCTGACACTGGATTTGAATGATATTGCATACCGCATCTGCTGCTGTCCGGACTGTATGAAGATGGAACAGAAATATCAGTCCAGAGGCGGAGCTTTCTTTGATATGCTCATTGAATTTTGCCGGAAGTATCCGAAGATTGAGTTCGCAACTCTTGCGTATCAGCGCGGGCTGACTCAAACTCCTCCGGTTGTCAAGGATTTTCCCCAAAACCTTACCATCATCTTCTGTCCCATCAACGGTCTTTATTCCGGAACAATGGATAAAGAAAACAAAAATGACATGAATGATATGCTGGGTTGGCTGAAACTCACGCCGAAAGTCTGGGTCTGGTATTACCCGAATACATACGGCTACGGAACGTTGGCGATTCAAATGCCGATGGGCAATTTTGAGCGGATCGCTCAGGATATCCGGCTGATGCATAAAGCTGGGATTCAGGGAACTTATTTTGAACATGATTCCGGCGGAATCGCTCTTTCCGGTAATCTTTCTGAAATGCAATCCTGGGTCATGTACAAACTGTTCCAGAATCCGGATCTCGATGTTAAAATGCTGATGAAAGATTTCGCAGAACATTATTACGGTAAAGCCGCTCCCGCAATCCTGAAGTACGCAGAAGAGATGGAACAGGAACGGAAAAACTTTGTCGCCAAAGGCGGAAAATGGCAGTATAACACACAGAATTATCATTATCTGACAGCAAAGTATCTGCTGCGTTGGAACAAGATGTTTGATGATGCTGCAAAGATGGTATCCGGCAAAGAGGCAGCCCGTCTCAATATGGCGCGTATGGGGCTGGATTGTGCGATTATTGACAAACTTTCTTCTGAGCCGGATTATAAAGACCTTGTAAAGATTTGCAGAGACCGTCTGACAAAAACTTATCAGTATGTTACAACCAACCGCCGGACAACTACCTCTTTTTCAAGATTGACAAAATGGCTGGCAGAAATTGATGCCCGCGGAAAGAAGAAACCTCTCCCGGAAATGTTCCGGAAAATACCTCAGAGCGATCTTTTGGAAATTGCCCCGCTTGCAAAAGCTAAAACAGCGGTTAAAGATCCGGATGCTCACATGGGCGTTGCTCAGGCTGTTGAATGGGATGGAAAGAAATTCAACATAGGAACCTACGATTACACTTCAAAATCTTATGGTCCCGGCAGAGCAATTTATGCCTCTCAGGTTAAGATGGGGGAATATTCCATTTATAAAATTCAGAAGCCGTTTATCATTTCTCCGGATTTGATTATGTGGGGAGGAAATTGGGGAATGAGCCTGCCTTTGAGAGCTCTGTTCAAAAGTGACAATCCGGAATTTCTGAAACAGAAATGGACCTTATATGTTTCTCTGAAATTCACCAAAGACAAGGTTTACCTTGACAGAGGAATCCTTGTAAAGGCAAAGTAAGCTAAAAAAACAAAGAATTGCACCTCAAAGGTTGAATCAACTTTTGAGGTGCATTTCATTTTCTTCAAAAATGTGGAGCTGATCCGTTTGGATAAAACCCCGCCGGAAGGCATTGTCTGGAACAAATCCATGTTCCTGAAAAAAACTCCCGACTGGGCAAAAATCGCTGCTCTCTGCAAACGTTATACTCTCAAGAGCATTCTGAAAGAACTTCCCGTAGAAGAACCGGAAGTTCCGGAAGTTAATGAATTTGACCTTTTTGCTGTCCCCGCACCCGCGCCTGCTCCGGCGAAAGAACCGGAAAAGCCGGAACCGAAAAACGATTACGAACAGCGGAAACCGAAGCGCAGGCGATGAAAGCTGCCCGCGGCTATAAAGATATCAACCTGCTTGCTATGAAGTTATTGAATCCGGGTGGAAAGCTGTTTACCTTCTCCTGTTCCGGAGCGATGACCGATGATTTGTTCCGCAAAGTTGTGGATTCAGCGGCTGCGGATGCCGGAATCGACTTCCGGATCACCCATTGGCTCTCTCAGGGTCCGGATCACCCGGTCTCATCCGCCTACCCAGAAGGCTACTATCTGAAGGGGCTGGCTGGCGTAGTTTTATAAAAAACATGCCGCAAAATTCAAATCTTTCCGGGGAATCCGTGTTTTATCCACGGATTAGTTTTTTTATATTTTTTTTGGTTAAAAATTTGAAAAAACTATAAATACGATTATTTTATTAGATATATACCGTAAAATTGTTCGTAGTAATAAAGTCTGGATATAAAATTCAAAAAGCTTTCTAAACAAAAGAGAAAGGATTTCACTGATGGATAAACAAACCGATACTCAGAATGTAAATTCTACTGAAAGAGAATCAAGCAAAGAACAGCTGGAGTCAATGATCAGGAACATGAAGCTGCAGTATAGCGCTCATAAATGGGCTGAGCATGATTGGATTGCCGTATTGATCAAAGAGCCGCAACTCGCTGATAAATGTGATAAATGGAATGAATTTGAGAGCAATGATTGGGCTGATTTGTTAAGTATACAGCCGCAATTCGCTGATAAATGCGATAAATGGAATAAATTTGATAGCTATGATTGGACTGAGCTATTGATAAGACAGCCGCAATTCGCTGATAAATGTGATAAATGGAATAAATTTGATAGCAATAAGTGGGTCAGGCTGCTGAAAGAACAGCCGCACTTCGCTGATAAATGTGATAAATGGAATGAATTTGAGGGCAATAATTGGGCTGATTTGTTAAGTATACAGCCGCAATTCGCTGATAAATGTGACTGGAGCAAATTAAAGGGCTATGAGTGGGCCTGGCTGCTGAAAGAACAGCCGCAATTCGCTGATAAATGCGATAAATGGAACTATATTTACGGCGATGCTTGGACTTATTTGTTGATGGAACAGCCGCAATTCGCCGATAAATGTATTTGGCGAAGACTTGATTTCCATAATATCGAAAAATTATTATCCAGGCAGCCGCAACTCGCTGATAAATGTGACTGGAGCAAATTAAAGGGCTATGAGTGGGTCTGGCTGCTGAAAAAACAGCCGCAATTCGCTGATAAATGTGATAAATGGAATGAATTTGAGGGCAATAATTGGGCTGATTTGTTAAGTATACAGCCGCAATTCGCTGATAAATGCTCTGAAAATTGGAGTAAATTGCTGAATGCCTCTCCTGAAATGATTGCAAATTATAACTGGTCTGAATTGGGTGCAATGGATTGGTGTAATTTATTGTATGTCCGACCGGAATTCGCAGATAATTGTAATAAGTGGGTTGAAATGTTCTCAACCAACGATAAAAGGAGCTTTGATAAGTTACTGCGCAAACATCCTGAACTGATTGAGAAATGCCATGGAGATTGGGAAAATCTTTCCGGATATGCAATGTATGAAATATTGATAATGGCACCCCAATTAATAGAAAAATCCGCTTGGAGCAAAATTCATCCAAATCTTTGGGCAAAATTATTATTAAGACATCCTGATTTTGCCGAAAAATTTAACAAGTGGAATGAGCTCTCTGCAGAAGACTGTTTCAGATTATTTTCGTGCCAGCCTCAATTGAGCGACAAAATCTGTCTGAATCAATTTTCCGATAAAGATTTACTCTTGTTATCCAAAAATAAAAAATTCATTCAGAAACTCAACTGGGCAAATCAACCGCTTTTCGTATTGGAAAGATTACTTCCGAAGTTTCCGGAATATGTATCTGCTGTGCCGGATGATCTTCTGCTGCAGCTGTCTTTCAAGCGCCCTGCGGATTATATAAAATTGATCAAAGTTGATGTTCGTGTGGAAAAGATTTTGCCGTGGGAACGTTTCTCTGAGGATCACTGGCTCAAACTGCTTTCAGAACGTCCTCATCTGGCATACCACTGTGTCGGTCGCAAGTTGAGTCCGTTCTGCTGGGCAAGACTGGTCAAATGTCATCCAATTCTTGCACTGGGCTGTCCGTGGCATGAATTCACTGAAAATGCATGGAAACTTCTGCTGAAAGATTGTTCCCAGTATCAGGACATTTACGAACGTTTTTCTGCACGGTGAACCACGAAGGCAAAGTCTGATAACTGGTTATTCTTCAGGAATCAAATTATGATCCATATTTCTCTTTCTGAAAAGCTGAAATTTGATGAAATATATCAGAGGGAAGCATTGTACCGCAGTGCTTTGAACCTGTATACAAAATCTCTTTTCTGCCGGAATAAAGCCCGCACGACTTCGTGGGATGGAAAGACCTTGTACGATTTTGCCGGGAACGGAACAAAAGAGTTGGACATGCTGCATAAAGCTGTTGTCAACAGGAAGTTTTCATTTTCCCCCGCAAAGCCGTTAAAGATAATCCGCAATGAAAAAGAGCGGATCGTCTATATCTGGCCCTGGCGGGAGAGAGTTGTTGACCTGATGCTTTATCAACAGCTGAATCAGCGTTTGGATCATTGCTTTTCTCCGTCTGTATATGCGTTCCGCTGGCACGGCTACGGTGTCGATCAGTGCCAGAACAAGGTCAAACGCTTTATCTGCCGGCACAGTGACAAGCCGATCTATGTGATCAAACGGGATGTGGCGAATTGTTTCCCGAGTATTCCCCATGAGCTTCTGAAAGAGGTTGTTGCGTCTATAACTGTCAAAGATGATTATCTGGAAAAGCTTTTGCTGGATCATGTTTCCTATTCCTATTTTCAGGATGACGGGGAGCTGATCACGGCAGATTCCGGCGTTCCTTTCGGGGCTCCGACCGCGTGCTTACTGGCGAACCTGGCACTGAAGCCCTTTGATGATGCCCTTACAGTTTTTCCGGAGAGCTGCTATTCCAGATACGCAGATGACATGCTGTTTTTAACCGTAAACAGCGAATTTGCGAAAGTCGCAGCGGAAAAATTTGATACAATCTTTGAACAACTCGGTCTTGTTAGCAAGGCAAGTGCCGCCGTGAACGGGATTTTGACGGATCTCGAAGATGTGACTCCGGAACCTGGTTTTACCGTATTGTCCGGTCAGAAGCATCTCGGTTTGTACTTCAAGCCGGGCGGTACGGTATCGCTGGCACTGGATAAGCAGCGTAAGATATGTAATCTGTTCCGGAAAGCCTTTGCCAAATGCAAACGCCGTCTGCAAAAGACATCCGAAGTAAAAAAACGCGTTACGATTCTTTGCCATGCTGCCAATTATATGTTGGAAAAAACGCAATCACAGATTGCGATCATTGATTATTACCTGAAACATATCAACGATGTCAAACAACTTCAGCTTCTTGACCGCTGGCTGGCAGAAGAAGTGTTGTCGATCGCATTGAATACAGGACATAAGAAAGGAAATTTTGCGAAGTTCAGTTTTCAGAAACTAAGGGAAGCAGGATTGCCCAGTTTGGTTCACAGGCGCAATTTGCTGCTGCATGGACACATAGAAAGTTCATTTTTACGCTGGAAAATGCACAACAGGAGTGATCAGAGCCTTACGGTTATTCCGAAATAAAGGAATTTTCCCATGATCGGAGGCAGAATCTTTATTCATGATGCGGAAACATCGGCTCTTGCAGACGATCTGATTTTATCCACTAGCGTGGATAAAATTATATTCAATATTTGAGGTAAATATTGAATATAATTATGTCTCGTATTGATTTGATCATTCCTGTTGTTGATTTTTCACTGAAGTTCTGTTGTGTCAGCCGATTTTCCGGTTTCTCTTCATAACTGCAAGCACGGATTTTTCCGGAAACGGAGTCTGTAAGAAAAGATATCTGAGGTAGGCAGTTTTATTAACAGTTCGAGGAAGCGCAGTACGGCTGTGACCGAAGAACGCCCAGACAGCAGAACTTCAGTATTTTTTTTACAAAAGGGGCTGTTGCAAAACCTGCATACAGAAAACGCATTTTAATTGAGTCTTTTGAACAGAGTGAACGGAGTTTACAGAGATTACGGAGGTGGTTTGGTAATTAAAACAACCGTTACCCAAGAGAAAAATTTTTATTTCT
>JAFVTF010000108.1 GCA_017503375.1 Lentisphaeria bacterium
AGAGATTACGGAGGTGGTTTGGTAATTAAAACAACCGTTACCCAAGAGAAAAATTTTTATTTCTTTTGAGAAATCGGTCGGTAATAACCAAAAATGCCTCCGTACACTCAGTACACTCCGTTTTCTCCGTACGAAAATGTACTTTCAAATTTCAGGTTTTGCAACAGCCCCAGTTCTTTTTGATTTCTGATTGACTCAGTCTCTTCTTCCACCAAAGATACGGAGCAGATAAAGCATCAGATTGATGAAGTCAAGATAGAGATTCAATGCACCGATAATGGCAACTTTTCTGGTAACTTCAAAGCCCTGTCCTTCTGTTTCAATGCAAAGACGTTTGATGTTCTGAACATCGTAAGCTGTCAAGCCGGTAAAAATCAGAACGCCTGCGTAGGTGCAGATCCAGTAAAGAGTGGAACTGTGCATAAAGATATTCACGATGGATGCGATAATCAAACCGATCAACGCCATCATGAGAATGGAACCCATTTTGGAAAGATCCATTTTTGTGACAGTTCCCACAAGAGCCATTGCGGCAAAGGTGCCTGCTGTGATGAAAAATGTCAGGGCAATGGATTCTTTGGTGTAAGCCAGAAAGATAAAACCGAGGGTGATTCCGTTCAATGCGGAATATGCAACGAACAGAGCTGTGGCAAGAGCCGCAGAGATTCTGTTAATCATGGAACTGATTACCATGACAAGAATAAATTCTGCAATGACAAGCACCCAGAAAGTTCCACCGGTCAGCAGAGATTTTGCCAGATTCGGAGTGGTTCCCACGAGCCATGCACAAAGTCCGCTCAAGGCAAGGGCAAAAGTCATCCAGCCATAAACACCCCTCATTGCGGCTTTTACAGTTACGCCGGACTGACTTTGATCAAAAGAAAGACCTTCTTTAAACATAATTTTGACCTCCTTATCTTAAAAATTGATTGAATTGTTTTTCGATTTGAATCGTTGTTTCTTCACCGTGTCCGGGGAAAACCCGGGTTTTTTCAGGCAGCGGAAGAAGTGAACTGCGAATGGACCCGATCAAATCTTCATGTTCACCGGAACCGGGAAGATCTGTTCTGCCAACAGAACCGGAGAAAAGCGTATCTCCTGTGAAGACACCATTCAGTCCGGGAAAATAATAACAGACACCTCCGAAGGTATGACCGGGAGTTTCAATAACCTTGAAATCCCCGTTTTCCGGCGGCGGCCATGCTGTTTCCGGCAAATCCTGAGCTGCAGGCATAATCGGCAGCAATGCATTGGCAGGACTCAAATAAAGCGGCTTGTCATCCGGATGAAGATAGACTTTTCCGAAATTCAAAACTTTATTCAGTTCACCTAATGCGGAAATATGATCCACATGGGCATGAGTCAGCATGACCTGATAACTGCTTGCCTGAAACGTTTCCACCTGTTTCAGAATCTTTTCCGGACTTCCGCCCGGATCAATGATATAAAGTATCCCGTCCTGTTCCGGATAGACCAGATAGCAGTTTACATCCAGCAATCCGACAGGGAAGGATAATATTTCCGGTGCGTTCCTCTGTGCCATAAAATCAGTTCTCCCGATCAGTTTTTAGCCGCAATCTTCTGCCAGGAATCTTTCAACTGGACAGTACGGTTAAAGACAGGTTTTCCGGCAGAATGTTCCTTTGCATCGGCGCAGAAGTAACCGGTACGTTCAAACTGGACCTTTGTTCCGGGGGCAACTGCCGCAAGTGCAGGTTCTGTATAGCAGGTGACGGTTTTCAGAGATTCCGGATTCAGGTAGTTCCGGTAATCTTCACCTTCGGGAATTGCTCCGACATCTTCCACGAGGAACAGTCTGTCGTAAAGTCTTGCTTCAGCAGGAACCGCCTTTTCAGCAGAGACCCAGTGGATGGTTCCTTTGACTTTGCGTCCGTCAGGAGCATTTCCGCCTTTTGTTGCGGGATCGTAAGTACAATGAACTGCAATTACGTTGCCTTCTGCATCTTTTTCCACAGAAGTACAGGTGACAAAGTAAGCATAGCGCAGGCGCACTTCTTTTCCGGGAGCAAGACGGTGGAACTTGTTCATGGGAACTTCCATGAAGTCGCTCTTTTCGATCCAGAGTTCTTTTGTGAAGGGAACCTGACGTGTTCCGGCTTCGGGATCTTCCGGATTATTGATGGCATCCATATATTCCACCTGTCCTTCCGGATAGTTGTCGATGATGACTTTCAGGGGATCCATGACTGCCATGAAGCGGGCTGCACGCTTGTTCAAATCTTCGCGGATGCAGTATTCCAGCAAAGCAATATCGCTCATACCGTCAAACTTGGTGACACCGATTCTGTCGCAGAAATCGCGGATCGCTTCCGGAGTGACACCGCGGCGGCGCAGACCGGAAACTGTGGGCATACGGGGATCATCCCAGCCGGAAACACGGTTTTCTTTTACCAGTTCCAGCAGTTTCCGTTTGCTCATGACGGTATAGTTCAAATTCAAACGGGCAAATTCGATCTGCTGCGGATGGCAGGGCATATCCAATGCATCCAGGAACCAGTCATAAAGCGGACGGTGAATTTCAAATTCCAGGGTACAGATGGAGTGAGTGATTCCTTCCACAGAGTCCTCCAGACAGTGTGCAAAGTCGTACAGAGGATAGATGCACCATTTGTCTCCGGTTCTGTGGTGGGAGGCATGACGGATACGGTAGATGGCAGGGTCGCGCATGTGCATATTCGGAGATGCCATGTCGATTTTTGCACGCAGCACGTATGCACCGTCTTCAAATTCCCCCGCTTTCATGCGGCGGAAAAGATCAAGACTTTCTTCCACAGGACGGTTCCGGTTGGGGGATTCTTTTCCCGGTTCGGTGAGATTGCCTTTGTAAGCCTTGAATTCATCTTCGGTGAGGTTGCAGACATAAGCCTTATCTCTGCGGATGAGTTCTTCTGCACATTCATACATTTTGTCGAAGTAATCGGAGGCGAAGAACATTTTGTCTTTCCAATCGGCACCGAGCCATTTGACATCTTCCATGATGGATTCAACGTATTCTGTATCTTCCTTTGTGGGGTTTGTGTCATCAAAACGCAAATGGAATGTTCCGTTGTAGCGTTGTGCTGTTCCATAGTTCAGACAAATAGATTTTGCGTGACCGATATGCAGATACCCGTTGGGTTCGGGAGGAAATCGGGTAACGACTTTTCCGCCATTCTTTCCGACAGCCAGATCGGCATCAATGATTTCGGTAATAAAATTAGATTTTTTGACTTCTTCCGGAGTTTCCATAATCCTGTTCCTCCAATATTGTAAAGTTGTGAATTGTTATTTCGGTAATATACAGCACAGATTTTTATTTTCAAAGAAAAAAATAGAGAAAATATGCGAAAAATCACTTGAAACCGCGTTTTGTCCGGAAAAATAAAAAAAAACTGCAGAAAGAAGATGACAATTGAAAACGTAAACGCACAATCGGCGAAACAGGCGGAAGAATTGAGCGTTTACTTTTGAAATTGCCTCAGAAGTGATAAAAAAAACAGGCTGCTGTGGAATTTTGCCGCAGCAGCCCGTGATTTTTTCTGGCTTTCAGCCGGAACTTTTACTTGACCTGATTGTTGTCAAAGTAAGCGATCAACTTGGGATCCACGGGAGGAACTTCCCGGAGATGACCATCGGTTCTCATTGCTTCATGAGCGAGAACCCCCGCTGCGACAGCATTGCGGGCTGCGACAGGGCTGGTGTGAGTTTTCTTGCCGAAACGGACAAAGTTGACGAAGTTTTTAACGATGTTGGGGTCTCCGCCGCCATGACCGCCGGTAACGGGTTTCATGTGGTAAACGATATCCGGTTCGGAACGTTTTCCGCGCTGAGTCCAGACATGGATCTGAGCTTCGCCGTGGTCTCCGATATTTTCCACTCTTCCCTTTGTACCGATGAAGGTGTAGTTCCGTTCAGCATCGGGTGTATAATGGCACTGGAGGTATGCTGCCTGAGCACCGTTTTCCAGCTGCATCAGAACCATGTTGTGGTCTTCTACATTGATGATGGGGGAGAACCCGTCACATTCCAGAGGCGGATACTGTTCATCGCTCCACTTGGCGCATCCGGGAACTTCGGGGGAACGGCGTTTGCATCTGTTATAGACGGAGAGCTGACCCATACCTGTGACTTTCTTTGTATATGCGCCCATGAGCCAGTGCATGACGTCGATGTCATGAGCACCTTTCTGGAGGAGCAGACCGTTGGAATAGCACTGTTCAGAGTGCCAGTCGCGGAAATAAGCATCTCCGCCGTAGGAAACGAAGTGACGGCACCATCCTGCCTGAACTTCACCGATGAGACCGGAATCAATGATTTCTTTCATTTTGAGAATCACGGGGAAGTGACGCATGTTGTGACCGACGAAGATCTTGGAACCGGTTTCGTAAGCGGTTTTGAGGATTCTGTCACAGCCTTCGATGGTGATTGCCATGGGCTTTTCGAGGTAAACAGCTTTTCCTGCTTCGAGAGCGGCAACAGCCATTTCTTCATGAAGATAATCGGGGGTGCAAATGAAAACAGCACCGATTTCTTTATCTTTCAGCAGTTCGCGGTAGTCGGTATAATACGCCGCTTCGGGGAATTTTTCCACGAATTTTTCGCGTGCTTCTTCTCTGATATCGCACCCGGCAACGATTTCAACTCCGTTTTCCGGATCATGTGCCTGCCATCCGTGGACACCGCGTCCACCCGTTGCAATTAAGCCGATTTTTAACTTTTCCATAAGAAAAACCCTTTATTTTTTGATTTCTGACTGGAAATTCTGAAATTATGGTTTAATTTATATCAGTTTCAGGAAAAGTTCAAGCTGACAAGCAAAAAAAACAATGAAACATATCATAAAAAGGATGTGGAATCTTGACAAAAATGACAGAGAAAACAGAAGCTCCGATGATTGATGAAACGTTTCCGTTTCAATTGATCGCGGCGACTCATGCCCATGCGGATTCCCGTACTCCCGTGATTGAACGGAATGATTACGAAGCCTGTACAATAGAATATGTTGTACGCGGTGCAGGTGTTCTGAAGATCAATGGGAAATCCTTTTCCCCCGGGAAAGACAGTATTTACATTCTTTCCAAATGGAGCAATCACAGTTATGCGCCGAACCGGGAGAACCCCTGGCATAAGTATTTCTTTGTCATTGACGGGGATTTGATGGTCTCTCTACTGAAGGCATATCGTTTGGATGATATTTACTATTTTCCGGATTGCCCACAGCTGAAACATTATTTTGAGGAGATGATGGCTTTGAACCCGAACTCTGAAACGGTCAATCAGCAGGGGGCATTGCTGTTTCATCAGTTTGTCAGCGAACTTGCAAGAGTGACTTACGGAATGCCGTCGGTGCTGCCGCCGGAAGTGGAAAAGCTTAAGGAAACGCTGGATACTTCCATGTCATCCGGATTCAATCTTGTGGAATACGCACAGAAATCAGATTATTCCGAGGCTCATCTGATCCGGATTTTCCGGAGTGCATTCGGGATAACTCCTTATGATTATCTGATGTCGAAAAAAATGGAACTGGCAAAGCGTCTTCTGCTTTATTCCAGTTTTTCCATCAAAGAGATTGCCGCACATCTTGCATTCTCGGACCAGTATTATTTTTCCAATTTTTTCAAGATGAAAACTGGTCTTTCACCACGGAATTATAAAATGAAATATTTGGGAAAGAGGAAAAAAGAATGAGATTTTTAAGACTTGGTGCAGCCGGATTACGCGGTGAAGTCGGTACTGCATTAACACACCAGCTTGCGATCCGCTACGCATCTGCATTGGGAACCTGGGTTTCCATTACGCAGAAGAAAGACGTTCCTGTGATCGGCGTTGCAACAGATACCCGCGCGTCCTCGGAAATGCTGAAATCAGCAGTCTTTTCCGGATTGCTGGCATGCGGATGTTCTATTGTCGATTTCGGGATCATGCCATCCGCTGTTCTCCATTTCGGGATCAAAAAACTGAAATTGGATGGAGGGATTCTGATTGGTGCGGGGCATCATCCGGCAGGCTGGAATGCTTTGGTTGGAATCAGTGCATCCGGTGCTTGTCTGACTGCAAGTGAAGCTCAGGAAATGCTGGAAATTTATCATGGAAATGTGTTCCGGACTGCCGACTGGAAGAGCGAAGGAACGATCAGTCATGCACCGGAAACCGTTACGTTTGATTATGTTGATGACTTGTTCAGCAGTGTGGATATTGACTTGATCCGTTCCAGAAACTTCCGAATCGTTACCGATTTCTGCAACGGGTCCGGTTCTGTAATTTTCAGCCGGATTGCCCGGAAAGCAAATCTGGATGCGATCGTAATCAATGATTCTCTTTCCGGAGAACTTCCCCATGATCCGGAACCCCGGCCCAGAACTTCCGCTCAGGTGAAAGCAATTATGAAACCTTTGAAAGCTGATGCAGGTTTTGTATTCAGCAGCGATGTCGGCAGAGTTGCATTGGTTACAGATACCTGCGAAACTCTTTCGGAAGAATATACCTTCCCGCTGGTGGCTGAAAATATTCTCTCCGGAACCGGTCCCGGAAAGGTGATCGCAACCAACAGCTGTTCCACACGGACGCTGGACCAGGTTGTTGCACGGCATTGCGGAAAAGTCTGCAAAGGGATGACCGGTGAGACTTATACCATTGATTTGATGAAAGAAAAAAATGCCGTGCTTTGCGGCGATGGCAGCGGTGGAACAGCGTTGAGTTCCAGCGGCGCAGCCGGCTTTGACGGTTTCAGTTCCATGATGCAGATTCTGGAACTGATGGCGCGCAGAGAAACTTCTCTCAGTGCTCTTGCCGGGATGCTGCCGCGTTATCATATTGTCAAACGGACGATCCCCTGTCGTTCTGTTAATGTTTATGCTGCTGCCAATAAGCTGATCAAACTGTTCCCGGATGCGGAATTTTCCAATCTTGACGGATTGCGGTTTGACTGGGAAGACGGCTGGGTGCATATCCGGCCGTCACGGACAGAGCCGAGCTTGCGTATGATATTGGAATGGAAGAGCCGTGCAGTGGCAGAGGAAAAAGCGATGAATATTATTTCCATGATTGAAAGGGTGGTGGGCGAATGAATCAGTTCCGCAGATTGATTGTAGGAATCAGTAGTATCCGGGGTGTGATCGGGGAACGCCTTCAGCCCTCACTGGCGGCAGATTTTGCCTCTTCGTTCGGCGGTTATGTGGGAAAAGGGACCGTTCTCGTTGCAAGAGATACCCGTCCTTCCGGCATTATGCTGGAACATGCCGTGATTTCCGGTTTGCTTGCTGCCGGATGCAAGGTTGTTTCCGCTGGTGTTCTGCCAACGCCGTCATTGCAGCTTGCCGTAAAGGAGTATGGCTGTTCAGGCGCAATTGCCATTACAGCAAGCCAGCATCCTGCCGAATGGAACGCCTTGAAATTTATCAACCGGGATGGAATATATCTTTCCGATCAGGAAATGTCGGACCTTTTTGATGTATATAATCAGCCGGAAGACGGTTTTGTACGGGAAAGCGGTTTTCATGCATTGAGCCGCAATCAGGATCTGTTTGAAGAACATGCCAAGAAAATCTGGAGCCGGATTGATACTGCGGCGATCCGGGCGGCAAATCTGAAAATTGCCATAGATTGCTGTAATGGGGTCGGTGCAGTTTATACAAAGCGGTTCCTGAAAAATCTCGGTGTGGATGAGATTTTTACATTTGACGATGATATCCCGAATGGAATATTCCGTCATTCTCCCGAAATGACCGCTGAAAATCTGACCGCTCTTTCTGAATGTGTCCGGATGAATCAATGTGATGCCGGTTTCGCACAGGATCCGGATGGTGACAGTTTGACATTACTGGACGAAACAGGAAAGGTTTACAGTGAGCAGAAATCCATTCTGATTCCATGTATGCGCGTGCTGGAACGGACTCCGGGAAATGTTTCTGCGAGTATTCAGATAACAGCTGCCCTGGAAGAGCTTGTTCAGAAGACGGGCGGAAAAGTATTTTATACAAAAGTCGGAGAAGCCAATATTGCTCGTTCTATTTTGCAGAACAAAACTGTTCTGGGCGCAGAAGGCGGCAGCGTGATCTGGCCGGAAGTTCATTCCTGCAGAGACAGTTTCGCCGCAATGGCTCTGACTTTGGAGAAATTGGCTTATTCCAAGTTGAAAGTCAGTGAGATCATGGCCCAAATGCCGGAATATCATTCGGCGGTACTTACGACGGATTGCAATGCACAATCTGCTTCAGAAGCAATCCGTGCATTGGCGCAGAAGTATGAACGGTTCCATCCGGAATTATTTGACGGAGTTCGTATTCCAATGGGAAAAGTCTGGACTCTTGTACGGAAATCCTATTCCGGTTCAGCTCTCAAAATTTATGTTGAGTCAGCTGTCTCAAAAGCTGATGCTCTGGGCGTTGCAGAAACATTCCGGAGTGAACTGGAAAAATTCCTTGGGAATATGTGATCCCGCAGGCTTACGTCATGGGGATCTGTAAATCACCGGAAAATCTTGCATAAGCATCCATGGAAAGATCGGAGAATTTGCCTGCCTGATAATAACGGTAGGCAACTCCGGCAATCATTGCCGCATTGTCTGTGCAATATTTCCGTGGAGCAAGGAATACTTTGATATTTTTGGGTGCGACGGCTTCAAACCGTTCCCGCAAAGCTCCATTGCATGCCACACCGCCGCAGAGGATCAGACTTTTTGCACCATAAACTTTTGCGGCATCCACTGCTTTACTGCAGAGAACATCTACAATTGCTTCCTGATAAGATGCCAGCGTGTCATAGAGCGGCTCGCCTTCCAAACGGTCTGTTTTCAATTCATCGCAAAGATTATGAACGTGATAAAGCATAGCTGTTTTCACGCCGCTGAAGGAGAAATTGAATCTGTTCGCAGGGTCCAGCGCGCGTCCGGCTGAACCGGTGAGAGAGCGCGGAAAATGATATTTTTTTGCATTTCCGAGCTTTGCCGCTTTTTCAATGATCGGGCCGCCGGGATAACCAAGATCAAGCATCTTTGCCGCTTTGTCAAAGGCTTCACCCGCTGCATCATCAAGCGTTGTTCCGACCAGTTTTACTGAACCGTCGGAATCAATGATGACCAACGCTGTGTGTCCGCCGGAAACCACAAGTGCCGCCATGGGAAACAGTTCTTTTCTGGTAAAAACATCTTCTTCCGCATCCAGAAACACCCCGTAAATATGACCGAGAAAATGATTGATTCCAATGATCGGTTTTTTATGGGCAGAGGCAAACCCTTTTGCAAAATTCAATCCGCAGAGCAGGGCAGGGACCAGGCCGGGACCATTTGTGACGGCAACACAATCAATATCTGCCGGAGTAACTCCTGCCGCATTCAATGCTTCATCGGTGATCCGCCGGAGAGCTGTCAAATGTTCTCTTGCGGCAAGTTCCGGAATCACACCTCCATAGGGTGCGTGTTTGGCGATTTGACTGGAAATCGCGCTGGATAATACAAAACGTCCATCACGGACAACGGATGCTGCTGTTTCATCGCAGCTGGACTCAAAACCGAGAATCAAAGCCATATTCAAAAGTTCCTTTCTGATGTCGTATTGATTTTTCCCTCTTGTTTCCGCTCCTGCAGCAGCTGCAGTCCGACAGCGGTCAGCAGAGAGATGTAAGGAAGGATCGGCAGCGAAAATCTGGGATACGCCACCGGACCTGTTACTGTTATATAATAGAATCCAAGCGGCAGAAAAAGCAAGGGCAGAAACCACTTTTTTTTCCATAGCATTGAAAAAAATCCGAATATTGCAAGAAAATACCCCGCTAGAAGCAGAAGACAAAGCGGAATCAACAGGATCAATAACCAATATTTCCCGTTGAAATAATGCTTGACTCCGGCAAAAATACCCTGATTGATGATCACATCCAGTGTTCCTTTATTTCCCCGGCTCAATCCCAGGTTTTCCAGTAAACTCGGAACATCCGGAATAAAATTCACCGGATGGAAAAAGCCTTTCAGATACGTTCCCAGATATTTTTTCAGAATGGCTGAAAGATATTTTTCCCGGTATGTCAGTTCGTCATCAGCCGTTCTGAACTGTTTCGGGTTTGCAGAAAGCTGGTCTTGAAAATGTTTTTCATAGGCATCCCGGAAATGCTGTGCAGGAATTCCGGTCCGTCTGCTTTCCACAATTGCGGCATTGTGTTTGAGGGAATCAGCAGAAACCGTATCAATCCGCCATCCGAACCCTCTGACATAGTTCCGCAGAAGCCACGGTGAGAAAATACAGGCAAAAAGAAGGGTTGCGATAACTCCGTCTTTCAGAAATTTCCGCCGGTTCTTCCGGTATTGAAAACTGACAGCGAACAGGCATGGAAGAATCCATAACAGGTTCAATGGGCGGACGAGGACTCCAAATCCTCCGGAAATTGCTGCCAGATATAACCATCTGCTTTCTTTTCGCTGGAGGAAGCAGATGAGAAAAAACATCTCCAATGCCGCTATCGTTCCGAATAATCCATCGGAAAGAAACATCGGTGCCAATGCAACCGGAGTCGGTGTCAGAAGATAAACAGCAGTTCCGAATAGAGAATGTTTTTCCGGGATGCCGAGTTCCCGGCAGGAAAGCCAGATCAGCGGTACCGCAAGCGAACTCAATATCAGATTCGTCAGAATGCAGAACGTTCCGGCAGTCCCGCCGTCAAGCCACAGCCAGGGGGTGAGCAATAACGGATAAAGAGGCACTCTCAACGCTGTCGGAAATGAACCATGACCGTAATGTCCATACTCCAATAACGCCTGCGCCGGAGCCAGATAGGTGGCGGAGTCCGGACGCATCAGCAGTCCGGGATCGGAAAAGCCGGGGACCGCAAAAAGCCCCCGTACAAGAAATGCAATTCCAAACAGAATAAGCGCAGTCTGATATTCCCGTTTCATTTTCAATTTCTGACCCGCATGTTAACGGTGAATTCTGAGATTCCCCTGGGCGGCTGAGGAAGAGCGGATATTCTTGCCAGCAGACGTTCCACAGAGGCATCGACAACCTCAATTCCGGATTTTTGAATGATCCGCTTCATCAGAATATTTCCATTCGGAGCCACTTTGAATTGAACCACAACAACCGGCATCCTGCCGCCCAGAGCATTGCTTCCCGGACGGTCCCGTTCCCAAAGCCGTTCCAGAAAACTGCCCACAGTGTCATAATATGACAATGCGGCCCCGGTGTTGATGGAGTTTCCGCTGCTGCCGGAAGTCGTTCCGGAACGGATATCTTTTGCAATCGCCGCATACGGATTCGGTTTTCTGCCCGGAGCAGGACGAACCCGTCCGGGATTTGGTTTTACGACACGCGGAGTATTCGGAGAACGCTGTATCCTGCTCCGGATATCCTCAATTGACCGACGCTTTGGTTTTTGCGGCTGCGGTTTAGGCTTAGGCTGCGGTTTAGGCTTAGGCTGCGGCTTAGGCTTAGGCTGCGGCTTGGGCTTCGGTTGCGGTTTGGGTTTGGGCTGAGGCGGTTCCGGTTTGGGCTGAGGCGGTTCCGGTTTCGGCTGAGGCGGTTCCGGTTTCGGCTGAGGTAATTCCGGAATGTCCGAGACATCGTTTGGGGAGGGGGGCAAATCCTCCGGAGAACCGCCCGGATCTGGACTTGGATTCCTTTCTTCTCCCGGAATTTTTTCCGTCAGAACAACTTTGTAGATGTCCGGTTTTGCCGGTTTGAGCCATTCAATCAGGGCGTAAACAATCCCGGGGATCAGCAATACTGCAATATGCGCCCCGACAACGAACCAAACGATGATCCGTTTTGTTTTGTTCCGTACCTGATCACTCATATCCGGTTTACTCCTCTGCAGAGGTCACCAGCGAGATGTCGGAAAATCCGGCTTTTCTCAATTCCCGGAGAACACCTATGACAGCTCCGTACTTCAGTTCTGCATCCGCCCGCAGAAAGAAACTGTATTTTTTCCCGGAATCCCGCAACGTTTTCAATTGAGCAGCCAATTCATCGACGGAGACTTCCCGGTTTTCAAAAATGATTTTTCCGTTTGCCCGGACATTCACCGTTTTTGAATTGTCTTCCGGTTTGATCTCCTTTGCGTTGTTTGCAGGCGGATGAACATCCATGCTGTATTCCAGCAGGGGAGCGGTAAGCATGAAGATGATCAGCAGAAAGAAGAGCGTATCAATGAGGTTTGTCACATTGATCTGGTCGAATGGCTGATTGTGAAATCTGTGCCGTGCCATACTTCACCTCAGAAGAAACGGTTGTTTCTGGGATCCTGTCCGGATGGCTGCTGCCGGGGCGGGGGCGGTATCTGTTCTTCTCCCTGAGGCTGAACAGCCGGCTGTCTCTGCTGCATTTGCACCTGCTGAGACATTGTGTTTCTCTGCTGGACGGGAACCTGTCCAGCTCCGGAGGTGAAATCCAATTCATCACCCTTCCGGTCCTGAATGACACGTTCCATTTCAAACTTGGAAAGCGTTTCTTCCACAAAGTTATCCATAAAAACAGTAATCTGTTTGATATAGAATGTGATATAGTTATATCCGATCAGAGAGGGAATCGCCACAACCAGACCCAGAACTGTTGTCAGCAATGCACCGGAAATACCGGGCGCAAGGGTGGAAATATCCGGTCTTCCTGCCTGCGCCATTTCTGTAAATGCAAGCATGATTCCCCAGACCGTACCGAACAATCCCAGAAAAGGACTGATACTGACAGCGGTCATCAGAAGAATGATTTTATCTTCCAGAACAACGATCTGGTCGGAAACGCTCTCTTCCATAGCAGAGCGGACAACTCTGAGCTCAGTGTCCGTAAGCGGTTTCCGGCGGTAAAGTTTATCATCGCCTCCATGAATCTGAGCCATCCGGGTATAACAAGAGTGAAACACTCTGGAAAGAGGGGTATCTTCCTTGTCCATAATTGCTTTCAGAGCAAGGGGATTGGCTTTCTTCCGGAGCTCTCCCAAAAGACGCCGGGAGTCTTTATAGGCGCTGCTCAAGCTTAATCCTTTGATCAGCATCAAGCACCAGACAATCACTGAAAAAATACACAGAATGACAACGATGCCCTGTCCGACACCGTCAGAATGTTTGAATGCGTAATAGACTCCGGATTCCCCCAGAGAAAGTAAATTGACCATATTCATGAACCCTCCTTCAACGATATTTTCTTTATTTCGTCAACATAGCTTGATTTTTATAATTTTCAAATCTTTTTTAAAAGATTTTCAAAAAAAAATCAATACAATTCAGAAAGGGTCCGGAAATGGTACTTTTTCAAATTTTCCGGGGGAATTTACTCTGATTATTTTACGATGTTTTTAAACCACATTTCCAGCTGCAATGCCAAATTTTTCCGTCCGGCATCGTTCGGATGAACTGCATTGTTTACCGGATATTCCGCCAGGTCATCCACGCTTACATAGAACGGAATCAAACTTACATTTTTCACATTCTGAAATTCCTGCAATGTTCTGCGGACATAAGTGAACTGGTTATAGTGATACTGCTGAGCGGGAATCATGCCTTTATAATTGCTTTCAAAGGCAGATTCTCTCTGATTGGCAGGGGCTAGCAGAGCCAATCCGAAAATGGTGTCCGGCATTGCTTTCTGCAGCTCCTTCAAAAGAATCTTCCGGTTTGTAAATGAGGTGGTAATGAGTCTTTCAATGGTATTCATCTTTGCTGTTGCAATATCATTGCAGCCCAGATAAATGATTACAACATCCGGAGCTTTTCCGGCATTGTATTTGTTCAGATAATCCTGAATGGCAAAAACCAGTTTGCCGTTTTCCTTTTTCATGAATTTTGTACGTTTGTTATAGCCGTCTCCCGGACGCCAGAGAGAAATAAATGCGCCCCAGGTCCAGCCTCCGTATGCTTCCACTGCGGCTTTTCCGACAGCCAGCGGTTTTCCTCCGCCGGAATGGCTCCCCATCAGACGGATATTGTTATTTCCACGTTTCTGCAATCCGGCCTGCAGGTGATCTGCAATATGAGCTCCGCCCATAATACTGTCTCCGATAATCATAATGACTGCATTCCGGTCATTGCCTTTGGTCGCAGGGGCAACCTTCAGAACTGTATCTGCCGTTCCGACTGTTCTGCCTTTGGTATCTTTAACTGTGATGGAAAGCGGATAATCTCCGGGTTTCTGCGGGGTGAATTCCCAGAAAAGTTTACTGGTTTTTCCAACGTTGCTGTCCACATGGAATTGGAGAATTGATTTATCGTAAGTGCAGACAAGATTTCTGAAATAGATTTTTGTCGGAGTTCCGGTCATTCCGAAAATGATTTTCGGCAGAGTCAGCTGCACGGTACTTGCTTCATCAATGTTTTTGACAGCAGGAATTTCCGGATATGCTCCGGCAAAATCTTTTCCGGTTCCCTTTTTCCAGACCGGGACGGTGTCAGTCAATTTCCGGTTTGGATCGGAAGGTTTTCCGGGGATCTCTGCATTGGCAAGAGGTTTGTTCTGAGCGGAAACTGCAGAAATGAGTCCACAGATGAGAAGACTTGTAAAAAATCGTTTCATGATGCGTTCCTTATATGTAAAAATTCAGTTGTATTTTTCAAGAAATTTTCCTATTTCCAATTCGATATCCCGGTATAGTTTGTGCGGGGAACTTTCCGGAATCCAAATCCGGTGAGAGAATCCGGTTTCCTCTTTCCGGTAAAAATAAGATTCCGGCGAAAGTCCTTTCTGTTTCGCTGATTCCATAAACCGTACCGGACAGATTTGCGGCACAACATTATCGTCATAATCATGCGTAAGCAGAATCGGCGGACTGTTCTTTTTCAGAAATTGAGCAGGTTCCAGTTCTGCAAGAGAGCTGGAATCCGGTTCTTTCCCAAGCAGACTTCTGTAACGGTCCGGAAACATTTCATAATCCGGAATAATGGAAGCAATTCCGGAGATGGAAACAATACCGGAAATTTTCTCCGGCGGCAAACGCAATCCGGTCATCAATGCAAGATGTCCTCCGGCAGAACCGCCCATGACAAAGATTTTTTTCCTGTTCAGGATCGAAAATTCCGGAAGATCGCTGTTCAGCAGAAAATTGGCCGCTTCAAGACAATCATCACCGCAAGCCGGCCAGGGATCATTCACACATAAACGGTAGTTGATATTGTAAACCGGATGTCCCAATTCACCGCAAAGAAATTCTGCAATTCCGCGAACTCCCTGTTTGTCCATTGCTCCCCATCCGCCGCCATGAATCAGAAGCACCGGCGTTTTTTGTTCTGCATTTTCCGGAAGATATAAATCCCCCAGCCCGCGGAATTCATGTTCATGGTTATATGATATGGCAGTAATCTTCATTTTTCTCCTTTTTCAACCCGGAACGGTAATCCGGATCAGTCAAAATATTCATCTTCCGGATCAAAGGCGGGAAGAGAAACATTAACAACTTTCAACTTGCCCAGTGCACGGTGACGGCAGCCGGGATTGATCATGATGGAACTGCCGGGTTTTACCGGCAGCTTTTCGCCATCCAGTTCCAGAAATCCTTCCCCTTCCAGAATGTAATAGATCTCACGGTGGTTTTTATGATAATGCAATTTTGCATTAATGCTGATTTCAACCACATGAAATGAAACCGCTCCGGCAGATTCCTGAATAAAAGCCCGTTTGCTCATTCCGCAGGGACAGGGGACCGGAATGATTTCTGAAAAATCCACGTTTGTATAATTTTTGCTCATAGTAACAATATCCTTTACAATTCAAATCTTTGAGGTCTGAGTTCACTTTTCAAATAAAGCGGATGCTTCGGAATCCCGTCCTTCGAGAGTTCCATATACCGTAAGTCACAGGGCAATTCTTTCAAATATGCCAGAACCTTATCCTGACGGTCCATGAATTTCCCATGCAATCCCCAGGCACAGACAACCATTTCCGATTCCATGGCAATTTTTTTGATCCAGTAATCATTTTCCGGACCAATGGGATCTTCGGCAGCACGCATGACTTTCGGATCTGTTGCACGGTAGGCAAAGAGATTCAGCATATAAAATGTATTACAGCCCATATCCCGTGTATAGCCGCGGATCCGGCGCAAAGTGGGATCCAGCTGGTTTTCATCAGCCGTCGATGGATTCAAGGCGATCCATGCAATAGCACGTTCTTCCGGATCCAGCAGATCGCGCCAGGTATGTTTCAACAGATATCTCCATTTCCTGCATGGGGAGAACACGCAGGGATTTCCGCTTTCGTTCATGGTATCTCCTTCTCATTGAACAGTTGTATAAAATAATTCAATTTCATAATTTTTCAAGGCAATGAAAATGTTTTTCTCCGTTTTTGAAAAAAAATCTTGAAAAAACAGAAAAATCGTATATATTACAAGATAAAGCGGGAATTCATATAAGCATGACTAAATATATGAAAAGGACGTATCGTGAATCCGATTGATATCATAGAATATTTTTACCCCCAGGACACTGTTTTACGGAAACTTTTGATCCGTCATTGCGAGCAGGTTCGTGATAAGGCTCTGCAGATTGCAAAATACAATAAGCATATGAAGCTGGACAGAGAGATTCTTGTGAACGGTGCGATGCTGCATGATATAGGGATTGGAAAATGCAAGGCAAAAGATATTTTTTGTCTGGGTTCCGAGCCGTATATCAAGCATGGTGTGCTTGGGGCGGAAATGCTCAGAGCTTACGGAAAAGAACATGGAATTGATCTGGAAGTTTATGCCAGAATCTGTGAGCGGCACACCGGCAGCGGTTTGACTGCAGACGAGATCCGGAAAAGCGGTTTGCCTTTACCGGAAACTGATTTCCTTCCCGAAACACCGGAAGAAAAAGTTATTTGTCTGGCCGATAAATTCTATTCAAAGTCCGGAAACGGCAAAGAGAAAAAACTGAAATCGGTTGTCCGTTCCATGGAAAAGTTCGGAGATGGGCCTGTTCAGCGTTTTCTTGCATTATGCCGGGAATTTCACATGCAGAAGATTCCGGCTGTTTTAACAGCTTTTATGATCGCATTGATCATGATATCGTGTGATATCGTGCTTTTGTGTTTTCCTTTTGGTATCAATGCCGTCTGGAAACATTTCACCTGGGGACAGATGATATTCTTCTGGGGTGAAGTGGTGTTTCTGCTTTACTTCCTTTTGAGAACTCTCTATTTTTATTTGAAGAATCTTCTGCTGATGCGTGATATCTGGATTTATGAGAGTATATTTCTGATTTTTTCTCTGACAGGATTCTTTCTTTATTTTTATCCGGTTGTCCGTTTTTGATCTGCTGATGCAAAAAAGATCTTTTTCTGTCTTTTCATCTGTCATAACTGGCTGAATTTTTGCTTTTTTAGAATTTTTTTTCACTTTTTTTTCATTTTTTTTCATTTCCCCCCCTTTACAAATTTCAAAAAGTATTGCATAATAGTGGCGTGAGAACATCCGAAGCGGTGAAATTGCCCGGTTGTGACACTGAGTTGTTGTGTTATAGAATGATGATATGAAATGAGAGAGTTGTGTGATGTTTCATGGATTCTGTGTTTTTTCTGTTTCATCAACAGTGTTGAGTGCCTGTCAATGCTCCCCCCTCCCGCAGGTGAGTTCGTGAATTAAAAAAATAAGAGAGAGAGAGTTAGAGATGGCTGAAAAAGAGCAAGGAAAAGTCAAATGGTTCAACAATGCCAAAGGTTACGGATTTATTGAAAGAGCATCCGGCGGAGATATCTTCGTCCATTACAGCTCTGTGAAGGTTGATGGATACCGTACCTTGAAAGAAGGTCAGACCGTGGAATTTGTTGTTTCCCAGGGAGATAAAGGTCTTCAGGCAGATGATGTTGTTCCCGTTGCAGAATAACTTGAATCACGGCAAAAAAAACTGTTGCACCATGTTGGTTGGCAACAGTTTTTTTTGATTCCGCAGGAAATCAATCTTTGAGAAGTTCGTTGATCTTTGCAATAATTTCCGGTACTTCCACCATTCTGCCTTCTCCCACATCACCGCAGGCAAGGTGTCCGCTGGCAGGTCCGACAAATTCAACATTCCATGAACGCAATGTTTCGCAGTTCTTTTGTACGGCCGGATGTCTCCACATGTGAGTGTTCATTGCGGGTGCAATCAGAACTTTCTTGTGGAAGGCGATCGCTGCTGTACTGAGAGCATCGTCAGCAATCCCGTTTGCAAGCTTTCCGATAAAATTAGCGGTTGCCGGTGCAACGACCATCAAATCTGCCCGGTCTGCCAATGCAACGTGGCTCGGACGCCAATCCGGAGAATCAAAAAGATCTGTCACAACAGGATTCTTGGAAAGTGTCCGGAAAAGACATTCCGAAACAAGTTTGCGCGCGGATTCTGTCATAATCACACAGACATCATATCCCTGAGTAGAAAGTTTTGAACAGAGATCCACTGCTTTATATGCCGCAATCCCGCCTGTTACGCCCAGAAGAATTGTTTTTTTGCTCATTTGACCGCTCCTTTCCACCGTTTCAGAGAAAGTTTGAAAGTATCATACATCGCCTGAAATGCCTCTACTGCACGATCCAGTTCATCATTGAGGATCAGGTAAGAATATTCATCCAACTGCTCAATTTCTCCTTTTGCATTGGCCAGACGCCGCAGGATGACTTCTTCTGTTTCCGTGCCGCGTCCGCGCAGTCTCTGTTCCAGTATTTCCATGGATGGCGGGGAAACAAACACGAATTCCGCACATCTGGAAAGCAGAGGGTCTTCCGCACAAAGTTTTTTGAGGGTCATTGCACCCTGTACATCAATATCAAGGACTACATCTTTATTCTGGAGAAGCCTGTTTGTGACTTCAGATTTCAATGTTCCATAATAATTTCCGTGAACACAGGCATGTTCCAGAAACTCTCCGGCGGCGATCTTTGATTCAAAATCTTCTTTTTTCAGAAAATAGTAAGCTTTTCCATGTTCTTCTCCCGGTCTGGGAGAACGGGTCGTACAGGAAACAGAAAAACAAAGATTCGGACGCTGTTTCATGACTTTGGAAAGAATGGAGGATTTACCGGCACCGCTTGGTCCGGAAAGAACGATCAAAACACCGCATTGTTCGGGGATTTTGTCCATATTCATAGGTAAAACTCCGGAAAAAGGTAAAAAAAATGGTGAGTCGTCAGGGACTCGAACCCTGGACACCCGCCTTAAAAGGGCGATGCTCTACCGACTGAGCTAACGACTCACATCTTCCATATTGAAGATGAAGTAATATATCATCTTAAAATAAAAAATCAAGTCGGATTCTGAAAAATTTTAGAAAATTTTCAATTATGACAATTTCAGAACCGTTATCTCCCGCAAAATCTCTTTCGGACAGATCAAAAACAATAAATTGAATCAAATGTATGAATGTCGCTGAAAGGTCCGCATCCGGCTTGCTGCAGACCCGTACAGGTGATGGGCTTACAAATCAAGTTCCGCTGCAATGAAATAATGATCGCTCGGATAAATATCACCCTCATGAGTCATGATCATTTCCGACTTTGAACAGAGAATATTTCCTTTCAAAAGAATCCAGTCGATTTTTCCGTCAAAAGGATATGCCGGGTTGCCTTTGTAGTTTTCCCCGAGAAAATCATGACAAGTGAATCGTTCTTCAACGATACCGGTCGCTTCTGCATGAGAATCACGGAACTCAGACAGGATCAGCTGCATTACCCGGGTTTTAACATCATTATTCATATCACCCGTCAGAATCTGAACAAGATCTTTATTCCACGTATTTGCATCTTCAAGCAGCATTTTTGCCTGTGGCAGTGCAGAACTGGGGGCAACGGAAAGATGAGTATTCACCAATCGGAAACGCTTTTTCTCTGTATTTTCAAAAACGATATAATTGACGACCCGGTTACAGCCGTCTCCGAAACAGGAAGCATTGGCAATATGCGGAGTCCGGTTCAAATGATAACCGCCATAAGTTATGACTTTGAATATCCCTTTGCGATAGAATATTGCATTTTCCGGTGCATCGAAATCGGGATACGGATTGATCCAGAAAACGTCAAAATCCTTGTTGAAGAAATTGCAGAAATCCTCGAACTGTTCCGCAGAACATTCCTGCAGACAGAAAATATCCGGAGATTTTCCGGCAATGACGTTCATACAGAGTTTCCGCCTCACTTTCCAGGAGGCTGGTCCTTTATCATTTGCCATTGTCGAAGCCCGGACGTTACAAGAGAGAACGATCATTTATTTTTACTCCGATATTGCATCTTGACATCAGAAACAGCAATTCCGCCGGTATTTTTCATTTTGAAAATAATCAATAAAAATTTTCCGGCATTTCCTAATTGTTCCCCTGAAGTGCTGAATTTCAGAGGAATAAATTTATCTTTCGGAAGGGAACGGTTCCACAGAACATTATGCTTTTCCTTCCATGTGTTATTTTTCCATTCATAAATAACAGCACCGATCTTTCCGGATGCCGCATCCGGCAATTGTGCGGCGTTCATTGTAAATTCAATACAGTCATTAACAGTGGCGTTGAATGTACAATGTGCGATCGGGTAGGAATCTGGATTTTTATTGATAACAGCTTTCTGTCCGAATATTTCACCGATAACGGAACCTTTACGCAGTGCCAGTTTGGAATACGGATAATATTGAGTTTTCCTGATAACGTTTTCGGTTTTTTCAATACGATCTTTTTTTCCGGAGCTATACGTGAATTGCACATCTCCAAAAGCAATACCTTCCGTATTTTTCATTTTAAAAATAATCAGAAGATACCGTGAACTTCCGCTCAAATGTTTTGCCTGAATTCCGAATTTTATTTCATCAAACTTGTTTTTTGATAAAGAACGATTCCATAAAATATTCCGCAACGGTTTCCATTTATGATCGTTCCATTCATAAATAATAGCCCCGATTTTTCCGGATTTTGCATCCGGCAGCTGCATTGCAGGCATTGTTATTTCAAGACGATCATCATCATGATACTCGTTCCATACAAAACTGATATGAGCTATGGAAAATGCCTGAGGGTTATTGTTTTTAATAACTTTTTTTCCCGCAATTACACCCCGTTCAGATTTCCCGCTTAGAGTAATGGTATCGGTTTTATATGTTCTTGCCGGCGGTAAAACAATGGGGATCGAACTGATATCACCCAACCGGATCAGACGAATATCTGAAATATACAGAGGTTCATTTTTTTCAAAAGATGACATTCTCAGAACAATATTGATTTTTTCTGTGTCTTTTGATACGATCCGTACCTGTGTCAACGTTGTCCATTTACCGGCTGAGAGAGTTATTTGATGCAGATCATCCCAATCAATATTCAGACCATTTTTGCACCGCCATAAAGACAAATCCACTTTTGAATGTTTGGCAGGTGTAAAAACCTTCAGGCTTACAGCATAGATCCCGGGCTCTTTTATTTTCTGACTGAATGTTACAGTCGGAATATTTTTCAGAAAATCATCATCCGCATTTGCAACATCTGTGAAGTTCGCCGGAATTATCTTTAATGATTTTTGACCTTTTTCCCCTGTTTTTTCTGAAATTTCAAAGGGAGATGAACTCCGGATCATCAAATTACCCTGGTTTTCAAAATTATGATTTGTGAAATAATTTTCAGAATTACTGATATCCAGCAGGACGTTTATAGTGTTTTTTATCTGAAGCGGCAGTCCATTGATTTTTATGATATTTTTGAGCTGATTTTTCACATCCGGATCATTCGCATACTCTAAAATCTTAACGATTCCGTCAGTAATATAAGCGGAGCAATCCGGGTTGAAAATTTTCTTTCGCAAATAAATATCGTGCAAATCTTCCGGTAAATCAGGTTTCAGATAATATCTGCGGACTTTATTCCATTGCAAAAGCAGCTGCGGAAGATTTTTGTTGAGAAAAGATAAATAATCGAGGACATCTTTTTTTGCAACGAACTCCCCGTTCACAACGGAACGGAAAGGATAACCGCTGAAAGCTGCAATGCAATCAAGATGTTCCATCATACGCAAAATAATTTCTGTTCGCTTTTTTTCTCCGCTTTTTTGAGCCAGTTCATGTGCTTTTGCCGCATTTTTGACAAGTTCGGATGTAAAACCAGGTTTGACTGCAAACATATGTGAAATTTTCGGCGCCATGTAAATATAATTTCTGCCCTGATAAATCGGAGATTTTTTCAATTCAGCAGATGTCCAATACGCTTCACAAAGGGCATAAACTTTTTTCAGGTAAGGAGCCCCGTTGCAACCTGCAAAACGGATATACCAGTCCTCAAGAACAGCTTCGGGATCAGTATTTATATCCTTCAGTAACCGTGCAGACAGATAAGTTTTCGGTCCATCAATCGCATCAACCATATTCCGTTCACTGAAATATGCTCTCCCGTTATTCTGATAATGATATTTCAAAAACTCATATTGGTTTTTGAAATTAACGCGCGGAATAAAAAAATTATTTCCCCACGCATATTCCCAAACACCGATTTCTTTTACATTATTTCCCCAGGCTTCAATCACATTTTTATGTTTTGTTTTTACTTTCGGATCCAGTACTTCACAAATTGAATCAAGGGTAAGCATTGGAATGACATTCGGATGAACCTTAAAGTCAGGAGGCATGACAGTTCCTCCGTAAGCAAGTAAACCTATACGTAAATCCGGATATTTTTTACAAACTTCGCTGGCAACACGGTTTACCCATGTATAATAACTTTGTGATTTATATGCGCGGTCATTGCTGAAAATTGATTTCTTGCTTTTTGTATCTGTTTTTTCACATTCCAGACACTCACAAAAACCGAAACAATCATTGACTCCCAATGAAATGGATTGGATACCGGGATGTTTTTCCAGATATTCAAAAATATTAGCGATGGCATGTTTAGCCGTTGCCGGATTTGAATAGCACGGCTGCCAGTAAGCAAACATATTTTTCGGACGTTTCAATTTTTTCCCTTTTAATACGGGCATAATTTCTTCCGGCCAACCCTTTGAATATTTGTTTTGAGGGAAAACAAATATGGGAAGCCCATGACTGAATTTAAAACTGTCATCATTTATCACACCTAATTCAACAGAATGGGCGGGTAAACTGTAAATGGAGCGGTATACAGTATAACCTTCCGGAGATTTTAAGGCTTTTTCCGGCATACTGATATTTTTCCGGGGATCAAATTGAAACATAGAATTTTCAACCCCTAAGAATCTGGCATCTGCTCCGATTTCCAGAATTTGATTGAGTGCATCGAAAATTGATTTCCGGGTTGCCGTAATCTTCATTATATTTTTTGCGGGAAATGTTATATCCCATTCATAATGTTTATTGTATGGAACATCTTTCTTTATTCTTATTTCAATAGAATTATTGAGAGAAACATTTTTTAATGGGAGTTCTGTTCCCGTTATTTGTTTCAGATAAGAGTTGAAAAGCTCAACTCGTTTTTTCACAATGCTATCTGGTTCTGCAGAAAATATAATTTGAGCTGCCGGTTTGGAATCTTTGATAATGGAAAAATCCGCACATAATGTCATTGCTGTCGATATTATGACTAAAGTGGAAATAAATTTCATTTTTCACTCTTTCTGTGTTGCTTTTTATTAAAATCTGACAATGGAATCGAAACGATGCGGAGGCTGGAATATGGTGGTATCTGCAGAAGAATACGTTCCTTTGAATTGCAAAGTATGTCCATCTGCCGCCAGAACATTATCATAGCCGTTATGATGCGAATCCGGAGATACGGTCGACCGGGGTGTTCCATAATCCTGTATGCCGTAAAAATAAGCATTGGAAGAAGTCGTATACCCATAACTGTCACTCATTAAGATGATTTTTGAATGGGGAACAACCGAACTGTTGAATTGAAACGGACGATAATGAGAGTTATATCCCTGATAAAAACATCCAAGATACTGATTTATTGTATAGCTGCGATTGTAATTTCTGCTTTGCCAGTCATAATTGTAAAAAGCACCTGCAGTCTGATAAGTTCTTGTACGGTCAGAGGGACAATCCAATAATTTTTTCATATGGATATTCTTTTCTGAGGTGTAGCCTCCGTAGTGAAGAACTCTGAACGGGGACGAATGTCCTAACGTTGCGGAACTGCTTGCATAATTGGTGGGGAAAAAATCCCGATTATCATCGGCGTATGCCGTAAAAACATAACCGAATTGTTTCAGGTTTGCGGCACAGGATGTCATTCTTGCTTTTTCTCTGGCGTTATTCAGTGCTGGCAGAAGCATCCCCGCCAAAATTGCGATAATCGCAATAACAACAAGCAATTCAATCAAAGTAAAACGGATTTTTTTCATAATTCCTCCAGGGTTGTTAAAGATTTTGTTCCGTGGTACATTGATAATTCTATGGATGAATTGGTGATTTCAATGTTATTTTTCAATTTATTGAATATTACGGAAACTGCCCTGTGCCCGATAAGAAAATATGGTTCCCGTAAATAGGTTACATTGGGATAAATATTGCCTGCCGCAATCGTTGCAGGACCTCCGAATAAATCCGCATTGATCTGATTCTTTTTCAAAAGATAATTCAGTACCGGCAGCAATTTCCGGTTTTGACACCAGATAATCGTTCCTTTCAACTCTTCCCATGATCCGAATCTGGAGTCAAGCATGGCATGAATATCCGATTCCGAAGTCGGGACATAATCAATATAAATACTTTCAGATAAAACGTCTTTCTGAATAAATATCCCGTTGATGATATTGAGGATCTCTGTTGTTTCAGCAACAGCAGCCTTGCAATGTAAAAGAATGATTTTTCTTGAATTGGAAATCTCTGAAATATAATTTGCCATGTTTTCGACAGCCGGAGCATAATTAAAATCTATGCATGGGAAGAATTCTGCAAAAGCACGGATTTTCGGCAGGATCACAAGAGCAGGTTTTCCGGTAAGAGCATATCTTTTTTTAAGCTCACGCATTTTACAGCCGCAGAAAATAACACCGTCAAACGCTGAAATATTTTCAAATTGCTGATTCAGAATATCATCATCTTCCGTATCAGGAGCATGTACCATCGTTATCTGTACCCCCGGATGCGCAGAGGCTTCTTCAAACATTCCATGCATAACTTCCATGATACCGCTCCAACTGGAAATATCAATATTTTCAGGGGAAAGCACTGCATCCGACGTGACAAATGCAATGGAAAAAAGCTGCTGCCGCTTTGCGAGATCAGAACGCACAAATGTTCCGTAAACAGGGACCCGTTCAATATACCGTTCCTCCTGTAATTTCGACAAAACTTTTACCATGGACGAACGTCCTATTCCGTAGATATTTGCCAATTCTCTTTCCCCCGGAAGACGTTCTCCCGGTTTGAATTTCTGTTGAAGAATATCATTCAGAACAACGTTAAATGTCTTATCAATAACGGATAATGAATTTTTTTCTTTGCTGGAAATCATAATCTCCTCCCAAGTGGCATACAGTGGATTAATCCACTATACTATAACTCCTCAAAATCAAAAATCAAACATTTTTCCGACTATTTTTGCAAAAAAACAGTATTTTGTACAGTATTGACGATGTAAACAGAGAGAAATATATAGGATTTTTCCCTAATAAAGGTCGGTAATTGAGGAGGGGAAAAAGGACCTTTTTTAAAAAGGGCTTTTTCCCCTCATCAAGTAACAACCTTATATTGGGAACAGAGCTTTTTCAAAAATCAATTTTCTCCCGCTCAAAAAATGTAAAAATACCGTTTTTGAAAAATTATGGGATATCTGTGACATGCGATAGATAATTCCGGTGTTATTTCTTCAGCAATATCTTGGATATTGGGATGTCTTTTTGTTTGTAAACCTCAATCAGCAAGCTGTACCTGCAGGTTTGACCAGTTCTCTGTCTGATGTCAGGAAACTGTACCTGCAGGATAGAGTAGTCCTTCAGCAATGTTATAGAGTTGTACCTACAGTTTTTTGCTATTCACAATCGGATGACACAGAATTGTACCTACAGGTTTATTGTTTCTTTATCTTGACAGGATAAATTACAGGTGTAAAACAGATATAATTATGAATTTATTCAATCAGTTTTTGGCGGAAACATAAAGTTGTACCTACAACTTTGAAAAAAAAATAAAAGATTCAAGTCCGGATCATTTGCAATCTGACATAAACTTTGATATATTTCCGTAGAGAGAAAGAATCTGTCTGGAAATATTCATTACAGAAAAGTCAGGAAGAAAGATGCCGGAGCTTTATAAATACCAGTTGTTGAAATCACGTTTGCTGAAAAATATTCAGAGCGGCGGTTATGGCTCTTATGGAAAAATCGAATCTGAACCTGCTTTGCAACGGCAATTTCATCTTTCACGGAATACGATCCGGCAGGCAATAAAAGAATTGGAACAGGAAGGGTATCTTTACCGTATCAGGGGAAAAGGAACCTTTGTGAAAAATATAACGCCGGAAAATCCCAAAAAAATTGCTCTGATCATTTATGACAGTTCTTACATGACTCATCATATCACCGGAAATATCATTCGCGGAATCGATCAGGTTTTAAGTCGGAACGGGTATACACTGGATATACTGGCGGGAAAACGGGATTTTTACGGAGAACGTGTTGATCATCTGACATCCTCTTATGCCGGTTTTCTCATCGGTGCTTATCAAATTGACGGACGAATCCTTTATGAGTTGATTCATTCTGGAAAACCCTGTCTGTTTGTAAAGAATTATCCCGATTCCTTCCGGGAACTTGCCGTCCGGATTGATTATGAAAAGGCCGGATATCTGGCAGCAGAACATTTGATTCGCAGCGGCTGCAGGGATTTGGGAATGATTAACGCTCCGGAAATGATTTCCATATCCCGTGATTTCGGAAAGGGCGTGCGGAATGCCGCTCTGGAATATGGAATCAGATTAAAAAAATCCAATTGTTATGAATGTTTGTTTACCACACCGGAGCAGGCTGCTGAATTTGCCGGGTATTTCCGGAAAAATAAAGTCGACGGTATCGTTTGTGCCTCAGATGAATTCGCTGTCGCTCTCGGAAAAGAAATGTTATCGACAGGGGTGAAAATCCCGGAGAAGATCCAGATTACCGGCTGCAATAATAATCCGGTATCTTTCGGAGATTTTTTACCATTGACTACAATAGAAATTCCTGTTTTTGAATTGGGTGTTTCTGCGGCAGAAGTTCTGCTCGAAAGGTTGTCCGGAATCGAAAATCCTCTGCCGGAAAAATTGATGCCTGTTCTGATTCAACGAAATACCACAAAAGGAGATGTCTGATGCTGAAACATTCTCTTCCTCTGGAACTGAAAGATGATTCCAATGGAAATCTGAAAGAAATTCTGATCAATGGAAAAGTTTTTAACGGATACACCGGAAAAGTGACGGTTCCTGATTATATTGAATGTCAGGAAGTTCGCCGGACTGAAGAAAATTGTATCATCCGGAAATTTATTCTTACGCTCAAAGAAGGTCATTCCTTCCGTTCCGGATGGCTGAAAATTCTGATTCCTTACACTTATACGCCGTACCGATTGAAGGTCTGGGCCGCCAATTCCAGATTTCCTTCCGATATTTACGGGCTGGGCGGACTGCATCTTTATTACGGCGATGTCTGTTACGGAACGATGATTCCGGCAGTCACATTGTTTGATCCGGTTAATGATATCGGACTGACCATTGCGAAAGCCTTCGGAAGAACCGGCGGAAGATTATCTTTCAATTTCGGAACTTATCATGATGAAGGTATGGAAGTTGAATTCAAAGATCTTGCTTTTGAATCCGGTAAGACCGTTGAGATCAAATTGCTGATGAGCGGACATAAAGGCTGCTGGCGTCCGGGATTGGATTGGCTGATTTCCCGCTATCCGGAATATTTCTATCCGGTCAACGCAGATGTCTGGAAGTCTCACGGTGCATTTGCCATCACGAGTCCGTTTACCACGGATGAAACGATTGAACGGTTGCCGGTCAAATGGTGTGAACTGCACAATCATTTCCCCCGTTACAGTGATTATGCACCGGAGGAATCCGAGTGGGACAGTGTGGTTCTCCATGATTATCCGGAACTGACAGCAGAAATACCCGGAAAGATCACACCGGAGCTTATTAATGAGATGATCCGGAAAATGCACCGGAAAAATATCAAAGTCATGCTTTACATTCAGGTAAGCGGTGATGGGTTTATTCCCCGGGCGGAAAAAGAGTTCCCCGATTCCATTGCAAGAGATGCGGAAGGAAATCTGATTCTGACATGGAAAGAATGTTGTTTCCTCAATGCCTCTGAATATACATCTTTCGGTCAGTATGTGAACAGGATGATCGACCGTTTTCTGGAACTTTATCCTGAAATTGATGGAGTGTTTCTGGATCAGTTGTGCTATCAGTGTCTTGACTTTGCCCATTTTGACGGAAAGACAGCAGTTCAAGATAAGCCTGCTGCGGAATATGGCGTTTCTTATGAGTGGAATCTTGCCAAACTTTCAGAGAAACTTCACGGGGCAGGGAAGCTGATCTGGGCAAACGGTCCTTTTAATATCGAAGCCGGAAGATGGACCGATGGAGTCATGTCAGAAGGTACCAGCGGCATTTCCGAAACCCACAAATATTTGTGTTTCCGGAAACCGATTCTTGTTCATACCTATCCCACAGATGAATTCAAAACAGAATCCATGCTGCGATATTGTATGACTGCCGGTGCTTCCTGGTCCTATGGCGGCTCTTCCACCTTGCGGAATCCTCCGGAACAAACACCGGAAATCCGGAAATTGTTTGCGGAATATCTGCCGCTGATCGAACCTCTGCTTTCTGCGGAAATCCTGCTGGAACCGGATCCGTTCAAACTTCCGCCGTCATGCAAGGGGGAAATTTTCCGGGATAAGAATAACGGAGAATATCTGCTGACCGTTCTGCCTCAGACACGGGCTTCTGTTCTTCCGGTAAAAATCAATATCCCGCACGGTACAGCCGTTTTTTACAGAGGAACCGGTGATACCGGTTGGAACAAATTGAATTTTGAAGAAAATACACTCAATATACCGAATAAATCACAGGCGTACACAATACGTTTCAAAGGAGAATAAATGAAAACAGAATTGCGTTTTGAACCGTATAAGATTACGGGCCACAGAGTCGGAGACTCTTCCTGGTATCCTGCAATCCGTGAGTTGATCAAGTCCGAAATCTCTGCTGAACTTGATGAGGATGACGGTCTTTTTATCGGATACGGCATGATGCCGGACGGATTGCCGTACACCATGCAGGATCAGTATGACACCCCGGAAGAAGAACTGACGTTTCAGTCGGCGATTCTTGAAAATGATTATCTGAAAGCAACCTTTCTTCCGGAACTCGGCGGACGTCTCTGGGCACTTTATGACAAAGTGAACAAGCGGGATCTGATTCTGGAAAATACTGCGTTTCTGCCTTGCAATCTGGGAATCCGGAACGCATGGTTTGCTGGCGGCGTTGAATTCAACTGCGGTCGGCGCGGACATGATGAACAGACTGTTTCCCCCAGATTTACGGCTGTGATACAGACCGGAAAATATCCTGTTCTGCGCATTTATGAATATCAGCGCGATCGCGGCACTCCGTTTCAGTATGACTGCTTCCTGCCGGAAGATTCCCGCTATCTTTACATTCGCGGAAGAATCTGGAACCCCAATGCGTATGTCGTTCCCATGTACTGGTGGAGCAATATTGCAGCTCCGGAAGTTCCAGGCAGCCGTGTTGTTGTTCCTGCAAAAGATACGTTTGCCAACTGGTACAGCGGCGGTTCTCATGCTTTGGCAAAACTTAAAATGCCTGACGGCGAAGGGTTTGACGGTTCCTATCCCGTTAATTTCCAGTATGTGAAAGATCATTTCTATAATATTCCGGAAGATACCAGAAGGTATGAATGTCTGTTTATGCCGGATGGATATGGTTTTGCCCATGTTTCCACACGCAGATTGCGCGGACGGAAACTGTTTGTCTGGGGACAGTGTCAGGGCGGACGGCATTGGAACCGGAAACTGCTGGGTCCGGGATTGGATAATTACATCGAACTTCAAGGCGGACTCGGGCGTTCTCAGCAGGAATGTCTGCCCATGCCGCCGAAGACCGCATGGGAATGGCTGGAAGGTTATGGCGCACTTGTTATGAAACCGGAAGAAGTGTTTGGTGATTGGGATGCTGCAATCGGGAATACCATGTCCGCTTTGGATGAACAGATTCCGGAATCTGTATTGGATTCTCTTTTAAAAGAGACCCGGGAAACTGTTGCGCTTCAACCGGGAGAAGTGGTGATCCGCGGTTCCGGCTGGGGTGCCCTGGAAGAACTCCGTACCGGAAAAAAACTGGCTTCACAACTGGATTTCGGAACCGTTGGCAAAGATCAGGAAGCATGGGTTTCCCTTTTGAATGAAGGTGCATTGACATCTGATGAGCCTGTTTCTTATCTTGTTTCCGATGAATGGTTTGAGCTGCTGAAAAATGCAAAAGAATCCTGGCAGAAACATTATCATCTGGCGTTGAATTATTATCGCAGAAAAGATCTGGAACGTGCCGAAAAAGAGATTTTCTGTGCAGGCGAAATTTCCGGAAACCGGCATTTGCTCCATGTTCTTGCCAATATCCGGCGTCTGCAGGGCCGTTCCGCTGAAGCAGCTGAATTGATTTTCAATGCAGGAAAATTGAATCTTTCCGATGCCTCTTTCCTGAAAGAAGTATTGAAAATGCTGCTTGGGTTGGAAGATTATGCAAAAATGTACAAATTGATCGCTGCATGTGTTCCGGAAGTGAAAGCTTTGCCGTTTATCAAGTTCATGAAAGCATGTGCTTTGGCACATACCGGAGCATTGGATGAAGCGGAAGCGATTCTGATGGAAAACGGCGGTCTTGATATTCCGGATATCCGGGAAGGGGAAAACTCCACCTCACAGGTATATTTGTACATTCAGGAAGAACGTGCAAAGCTGGAAGGAAAACCCTTTGATCCGAAAAAAGTTCAGGTTCCGTTCCTGCTGGATTTAAGAATGTCCGGTGATTAAATAAAGATGCGTTCCAATAAAAATTGATGTTTGAATTTGACTCAAAGTAAAAAAATCCGCAGCTGTCCCATTGTTTGGGTGATCTATGGGATAGCTTTTTTTTTGATGCTCTGTTCCCAATAAAGGTTGTTCCTTGAGGAGGGGAAAAAGCCCTTTTTAGAAAAAGTCCTTTTTCACCTCCTCAACTTGTAACGGCGCAGATATTATGAGAGACACAAGAGGTCTCTCATTTTTTATGTCTGAAAACAAAAAATGGTTTGCCTCTTGATAAAAACGGATTTATGTTAATCCAAGAACACCGAAGTCGCATAGTGCGCTTCAAAAATCAGGAG
>JAFVTF010000109.1 GCA_017503375.1 Lentisphaeria bacterium
AATCGGATTGGTCAATGTTTGCGATAAGTCCAAAGATAACGCAGTTTTTCAAGCCGGAATTTTGAATTACAATTCAAAAGGTGTTCAAATCGGATTGGGAAATATCGAAGGTGCTTATCAGTTCGGTTTATTCAATTACCACAGTAAAAAAACAACTTATTCCTGGGAGAAGCCAGATAACTCCGGAGTATTTCAGTTCGGTCTGCTGAATTATAATGAAAAATCTTATGTACCGTGGTTCCCGTTGATCAACTTCAACATGGGACGTTGAGATCTTCTTGATTTTTTTGCTGTTTTAACTCAAAGCTCTGTTCTCAATATGGATGGATCGGCTGTGACCGGGAAATCTGATCTGCTTTTAACTTTTTCCACAGCAAACTGCAATTTGAACAGGAAACAAAAGATTAAGAAGATTCTATTTATTATTTCGGATTGTTCCAGATTCGGTACTTTTTTGTGTCTGCTGTTCCAACAAGACTTCAATGGGATTTGTTTTGTATAATTCAATCAGCTTTTTTTCAACCTCAGGATCTGTAATTTTATATCTTACCAGATATTTTCCTCCAAGAAAACAGCGAAGTTTCGTTATCCAGAAAACATTTTCTTTTTCCGGATCTATTCTGAAGGAATAGCGTTCACCATCTTTTGTTTTTATGAAACTTGACTTCGTAAATATCCATTGTTTATCAACATAACGAACCGGAACATTGAGTTTAACCGGAAGTATTTCTTCCCAGGAAACAATCTCCAAAAGTTTTACTTCCGGGTCTGTTAATATCGAAAAATCCGGTGCAATCATTCCCCATAAAAAAAACATAAGAACAGGAAAAGCAATCAGACAGAACAAAATTTTTTTAACATTTTTCATAATCATCTATATCCTTATGCTTATGGGGAAATATATCATCTGCTTATCAAAAAGCAAACTTTATTGGGGATAAAAAGTTTTTTCTTTACGATCATAATAAAATATTCTCTTAAAGCAACAAAATGATGGCCCAGTAATTTTCTTCATTATCGTCCATTTTCAGAGATAAAAAATGTTGATTAACAATCAACGTGACTTGAATTAGCAGAAAACGGGATTATGTTAACGGAAGGCTTGTTAACAGGGAGTATGACATGGAAATATTATACCGTATTTTTACTTGGATCAGTATCGGAACAATCAATCTGATATTGGGCGGACTTGTATATTTTCTTTTTTCTCTGCTTAATCTTCCGCCAGGCATCCATATCCTTCTCGGCCTTTTATTTTATGCATTTCTCCTTTGGCACGGCTGGAAAAAGAGTCTCTGCAAAGACAAATTGATCGAACCATGCAAAAAAAAACGGCTGCCGACACTTCTGTTCTGGATAACTGTTCTGACCGTTTTATATACAGGCTGGAATTGGCTTTCCTTTGAGTTCGGAGCACCGAATTATATCGCGGAAATCAATACCGATTATATCCTGATTTCCATTCTCGTTTTAACAGCGGGAGCAATGTGCGTTTTCAAGCCGTTCCTTTTGCACAAAAACAGTCTGGAAATATCTGTAAAAGGATGTATCGCTGCATTGTTTTTATTTATTTTTATGGTACTCCTACCATCCGAAACCAACTATGATTATCACGGAAAAAAACTTCCTGTCGGATACAAAATGCCCGCATCCATGCAGGAACGTTTTTTCCCGGACGGCGCATTTCATTTTGAAATCACCGGAAAGAGTATGCTCTTTGCCAATCACGCTGAATGGAGCTGCAATGTTTCTGAAAAAGATTTTGAAACATTCCGTAAAAAACACGGGTATCATTTCGTTTTGAACCGGACAGATGTCAACGAAGATAAAAATGTGGGACCGCTGAATTATTCCGATCAGGACTGGAAGAAACCATATTATTTCTACAATAACCGTCACGCCAACGGCGGCGGTTTGACAATGCGTTATTCCGTTCCGGAGCAGAAATTGTACGGACGTTACTGCAATCGCTGACCGTCTGGAACCTTATATTTTCCCTGACGCAGCTGCATCAGTAAAGGATAACCGTAACTGTGACCCTTTTGTTCAGCTTCAGAAACAGTCATTCTCACGATATCCGGAATTTTCAAATCTGTTTCGATCTCAGAAATTTCTTTCATCATTTTCTGCTGCAAACGGAGATAGTTTTTCAAACGCCGTTCGGTCCCCAGCGCATATTCCCGGTAATAACTTCCGGCACTCAAACAAACCGTTCCAAGCAGAACACAAAACAGAAACAGGAAGGGATAAAATTTCTTTTGATTTATCTTCCGGAACCAGAGAGAGGCAACCGACAGAAGCAGGATGATTCCGCCGCTTGTCAGGCACAGAATCGTTTCAGGAAGAAAGCCTGCAATGATCTGCTGAATACACGCAAGAGTTTGCTCTTTCACTTCCGGCGACAGCATATACAATGCCGCTGTTTTCAAATCTCCGGAAGATTCCAGTTTCTGAATGAAAATACCATAGAAAAACCGTTTTTCCTGAATCCATTCCGGAAATCCCATATAACTTGATTGAACAGCGCCCAGCAGACACATTCCAAACGCTCCAATCCCGGCGAACAGAACAATCCAGAACAACGTTAAAAACGGAGATTTTTTACTGTAAACAGACTGAAAAATCAGATACAGCAATAAAATCGGAATGATTGCAATTACTAAAGCCATTTTTACCTCCACATCTGCAGGAAATTTATTTTTATTCCCAGTTCAGCACATTCTTCATCTGTAATAATACACCCGCAAAAAAACTGTCTTTCAAGTCAATGATTACGGTTTATCTGTTTCAACCAGAGAAAATCCATCTACCAGCAGCTTTGCACCTTTTTTCGGAATCCGGTTCCAGTTGCCGAACCAGACAAACGGACGGGCATAGACTGTGCCTTTCCAGAATTGCTTGCTGACAGCACCCGCTTTATCAGAAATTCCGCTGAGGATTACGGTACATTCCTTCCCCTCCCCTGCAGGCATCCAGCCGTTGGCAAGATAATACATCGGAGGACCGTATGGAGAATGGAAACGGATAGCGGTTCCTGCCGGATAATCTTTCGCCAGCGGTTTTGCAAGTTCCAGCCGAAGATTTCCGTCTTCTGTTTTTTCAACTTTTTTACATGGAGAGGAAAGGTCAAAATTCGGGACATCACTGAAATCTTCTTTCGCATAAAAAGCCGATCTGAGATTTTTGATCTTGCCGTAATCAGGAATCATTTTTACAATCATAAATTTATCCCCTTTTTTGGCTGAGATCACTTCGGAAAGTTTCAATCCGATATGAACCACATGAAAATATCTCAACATCCGTTTTTTTGCATCATAGAGTTCAAATCCCATATATCCGCTGGCGGGCAAAGCTGCATCCAATGATCTGAATTTCACTTTGAAAACATAGGTTTTGGCAGGATTGATCGGAATATATTGATTATAGATCAGCGGTGTCGGATAACCTCCGTACAGAACAAAACACGGTCCGTTTTTTCTGGCATGTTCTGCAGAAAACTCCACCTTGCCTGTCCAATTTTTCGGATTTTCCGGATCGACGATCAATTCTTTTGATGCGGCGAAGCTATTGATAAGAAACGTTCCCGCAACCAATGCCATGATAAGAGATTTAAGCATAAACACATCCTTTCTAAATCAGTTATTATACTATATCGCAGGAAAAAATTTTTTCAAATAAAGCTCATCTGAATTTGTAAGAGAAAGCTCAGACTCATCGACTGCAACAATCCTGATTGATTATGGTGTAAAAAAACGTAGAAAAGAAAAATATCCCTCTTGAAAATTTCTGAAACACAACTATATTATGTTGAAATATTTCAAAATGCGGAATTTTAACAAAGTAAATTCCAGAATATAGAATTTAAACATGAACAATACACTTCATAACGGCCTGAAGATACTTGAGTTCCTTGCAACGGGAGCAGAAGCGCTCTCGATCAAGGAAATTGCGGAATATTTTCAACTGCCGAACAGCCATGTTTGCCGGTTGCTCAAGTCATTGACGGAAATCGGATATGCAGAACAGATTCCTGGGAACCGGAAGTACCGGATCAGCCTGAAAATTCTGAATCTTGCCAATGCCAGACTGAAGAAAGAAAATCTTCTGAGACTTGCCCGTCCCTATCTGCATCAGCTGGCGGAAAAATTGAATACAGCAGTCTTTGTTACCCGTGTTTATTGCGGTTATTCTCTGATTATCGGAGCAGAATATCCGGCATTTTTCACAGAGGCACAGGATATGGTTGTGGGAACGTTACACTCTCCGACGAGTTCGGCATGCGGTAAAGTTTGTGCGGCATATTCAACGGAAGAAGTCCGTCAAACGCTTTTGAATGAAATCGACTGGGAACAGACGGGAGATTATCAGGGACGGCGCAAAGAATTTGAAGATGAACTTGTCAACATCCGTCAACGGGGTTGTGCATTGCGCGATGTTGGGGGTGTGGGAGCGGTCGGAGTTCCGCTTTTTGAAGAAAACGGAATTCTGAGCGGAGCCCTGGGAGTCATGCTTCCCAAAGAGCGCAGCCGGACTGCTGAATTGTGGCAGGCTGTCATTGAATCAACAGTTTCCTGCGGTAAATTGATATCCATTGCTCAGGGAGCTTCACTTGAAGAATATCCTAACTATAACATATCAGCAAGGAGGAAAAAATGAATTCTGCTGAAATCAAAGCGGCCGCACGTGCATTAGGTGCGGACCTGGTCGGAATCGCTCCGGTGGAGAGATTCAACGGGATGCCGGAAGTTTCCGATCCCCGTACCTTTGCCCCCGGAACCCGTTCTGTGATTGCCATCGGCTACAGGATCCTGCGCGGTTCTCTGCGCGGTGTGGAAGAAGGAACCAGTTTCAACAACACCTACGGCTTCTTCGGTGCGCCCCATATGGAAAAGATGTACATGTCCAGAACGATTTATGATCTCTGCTGCCAGATCGAAAATGCCGGAGCAGAAGCGGCTCCCGTTCTGAGCTGCCGTTATACCAATCAGGGATTTGTGCCTGATTACAAGGCATACGCTCATGCAGCAGGACTCGGTTCCACCGGAAAAGGCGGATTCTTCCTCACACCGGAATACGGACACCGTCAGCGGATCGCATTCATTTTCACCTCTCTGGAACTGGAAGGCGATGAAGTCATTGAATGTGACTTCTGCAAAGATTGTGATGCCTGTATCAAAGCCTGTCCGCTCAATGCCTACAAAGATGATAACTCTCTTGATCTGAATTTGTGCCGTCAGTGCCAGAATGGTGCAACTGTCACCCCGGATGGAGCGGAACCTGTTGACCGCTGTGCCTCTGCCTGCGCCCGTGCCTGCATGGTTGCATTGGAAGATAAAGTCGGCAATCGTTTTGAAGCAAAATTCCGCAAACGTTCTGTCTGGCAGCGCGGAATCCACGGAGAATCACTCATCTCCGGAAACCAGTTCACCGGCGGCAGATGCCCCGATAAATTTGAAGGGAAATAATCATGGAAGCTATTGATGTAAAAAATGCAGCCCGCCGGTTCGGAGCGGATCTGGTTGGAATCGCACCTTTGAGCCGTTTCGACGGTGTTGCTCCGCAGAATGATCCCCGCAGCATCTTTCCTCAGGGAAAAACAATGATCGTCATCGGCAGACGCATTCCCCGCGGTGCTGTGAGAGGAGTGGAATCCGGAAATTCGGCAAATGTCTCCTTTACCGATTTCGGATTCTATATGCTTGAAGACCAGTATCTTGCAAAATGCACTTATGACCTGGTAATCTGGATGGAAAATCAGGGATTTGAAGCGGTTCCCATGTTCGGTTATGATGTGGAAGCAACGACCGGAGTTCCCCTTGGAGCCCCTGTCAGCGAAGGAAAACCAGCTCCCAACGTTTATGTTGACTGGAAACTTGCCGCACACCTCTGCGGTCTGGGCGAAGTCGGCAAAAACGGTTTGTTCATCACTCCGGAATTCGGAACCCTGCAGCGTTTTGCAATGCTCATTTCCGACAAAGAATTTACGGCAGATGAAGTTGTTACCCGGGGCGTTTGTGAAGGCTGTAATGCCTGTGAAGAAAGCTGTCCGCTAAACAATACCCTCTGCAAAAAATGTACAGCCGGAGCAGTTCAGACCGATTTCGGACGTTTCCACACCGTAGACAAGATCGCAGCGGCATGCGGCAGAGCATGTCTGGCAAGTCTGGAAAAACGCGGTTTTATCTCCAACAAATTTGCAACTCTGTTCCGGAATAATTGATGAGGTGAAAGAATGGAAAAGAAAACATTGACTTCTCAAATGCTCAAAGAGCTGGCAAATAAACTTTGTGCCGGCGGCGGCGGAACAAAAATCCTCGGTGTTGCTCCTATTGAACGCTTCGCTGAAGCTCCGGAACGGATGCATCCGAAAAACATCTTCCCGGATTGCAAAAGCGTGATCTCCATCGTCCAGCCCATCCCACGCAGTACTTATCGCGGAATCACCTCCGGAACTTACTGGTCAAACTACACCTATTACAGCTACAACCGCCTCAATACTCTGTTCCGTCCCATGGTGACATTCGACATTGCACGGTTTATTGAAGATCACGGTTACGAAGCTGTTCCGGTTTATCCCGGTGTTCCTGAAGCATATCCCAACGATCCGAAACCGGTTGCACCGGACCGCCCTGCTCCGGAAATCAATATCAACGTCCGTATTGCGGCAATGGCTTGCGGTCTGGGTGAAATCGGCAGGTCAAAAGTGTTCATCCACCCGGTATATGGTCCCCGTGTCCGTATCGGTACAATTCTGGCTGATGCTGAACTGGAACCGGATGCACTTATCGAACCCAAAACCCTCTGCAAACGCTGCATGAAATGCGTTCCGGATTGCCCCGGAAATGCAATTCCCCGTCCCGGCGACCGTCCGTCCATCAAAATACACATTGACGGCAGAGAATATGAATGGGGCGATGTCCACATGGGCCGCTGTACTGCAACCCATCACGGGATCAACTACAAAGCCTCTCCGTTTATGAAGCGGTTTTTCCCCGGATTCAATCTGGATATCACCCAAACCAACATGTCCGAAGAATTGGCATACAAGACGGCTTACACTCTGGCATTGGGCGGCTGGGGCAGACAGAATCCGGAATTCCCCGGAAACTATGTCAACCCCTTCTACAAACAGATTCTCACGCATACCGGATATTTTGCCGTTTGCGGTGCAAAAGGCTGTATCCGTTCCTGCATGGAATTTCAGGAAAAAACTCACAATATTGAACTGGATAACTTCCAGACTCCGGTATTCCCCGACGGCAGATGGGAACTCACCTCTCCCGATACCGATGAAACCGGCGGTATTGTTGAAAAGAAAGCTCTCTGCGACTTGTATCAGGATCCCGACACCGATGCCGGCTCCTGGAAATAAGGCTGCGGCATAATCAATCCAAAGGTATTCGGGAGATTCCTCCCGGATACCTTTTTTTTGAGGAAAACTCTGCGTTCCTCTTTTGTACAATCAGTCCGAAAAGAATATTTTTCAGAAAATCATCGGCATATTCATGTATTATCTCCCGGCAAACCGGAACGTTACAGGTGTAACATTTTTTTTGAGATGTTTCCATGTGCAATCTTCTTGAATATCAGAATGTACCAGTTATATTAACAGAAAATCGTTTTTGATGTATCTGGAGAATAAAAATGCCGAAGAAAATTTCGCTGCGGGCTCTTGCCAGAGAAATGAATATTAGTGCAATGACCTTGTACCGGGTTCTCAACAATACACCCGGAGTCAGTGATTCCACCCGTGCCAGGGTAACCAAAGCTCTGGATAAGGCAGGTATTCTCCAAAGAGTAAAACAGAGAACAGAAACGATTCTGTTTGATATCCAGAGAGATCCATACAAAAGCCGTCAGGCATTCCGTCTGCTGATCAAAATTGCAAACCTTGACTACCATATTCTTTTTTCCAATCACAGGAAAGATAAGGATGAATTTTTACGGTTGTGTGACGAAGCGGACACAGTTATATTCTTTTCCTCTCCCACGCCGCAAGTTCTGGAAGAAACGTTCAAGGCAAATCCTGATATATTCCGGATAAATGTATTCGGCGGAAAAGGCGGAGATCTGGCTGTGGATGTGGATGATTTCTATGGAGGTCAGCTTGCTGCAAAATATTTTTACGAACAGGGACACAGGAATCTGGCGGTTGCCACAATTCCTGTGGAGCCGACCCAGCTGAACAGACATAAAAGTTTTATCGGTGAACTGTCCTTTCTTTCTCCGGAAGGGAAAGTATATCCGTTATATCTGCGTGACAATTGGGAAAATATGGGGGAAGAATTATTCCGTCTGATCAGAAATCACGGTGTTACCGGAGTTTTCTGTACATGCGACCATGTGGGATATCAAATGCAAAAATACTTGCAGAAAAAAGGAATCCGTGTCCCGGAAGAACTCAGTATGCTGTCTTACGATATCCCGGAACCGATGGTACTTGACCGTCCATATCCGATAGACAGGATCGTGTTTGAAAAAGATAACGTGATCCGCTGCGTTGAATATCACTTGATCAACCGTCAAATCAGGAATTTTCCCATGTCCGGTTATTACCTGATCGCGCCGGAATTGGTATCAGCAGGCTCAGTAAAAAAAATATTATCATAAACAGGAAAGGAACCAATCTTATGAAAACTGTCAACAGGAAAAGAAAATTATTATCCGTAAAATTCACGCTGATTGAGCTTCTTGTTGTGATTGCAATCATCGCAATTCTTGCAGGGATGCTTCTGCCGGCTCTGAACAACTCCAGAATGGCTGCTCAGAAAGTGCAATGTCTCAACAACATCAAACAGCTGAATTCAACCTGCGGAACTTATTCCGATACTTATGACGGCTGGTTTATTCCGACAGACGGAATTCAGGGTGACAGTTCCTGGATCAACTGGGTGAAACGGGAATTGGGAGCGCCAACGGGCAATAAATACTTTGCCCTGCTGGATTGTCCGAGAGAAATCAAAAAAGGAAAAGACATCAGCAATCAGTCTTTCTATGATTATCATTCCAGATATGGCAATAACATGTATTTGTGCGGAAGCAAGTCTTATGCGTCCTCCGGGTACAAAATGCACAAGCAGAGCATGGTCACTTCTGCCTCAACAGCGATTCTTGTGGGAGAAACTCCAGTTTTATACACCGGAACACCGTTTGTCAATGTCCAATTGGCATTCCGGCACGACACCAATGCTTATAATGTAAAGGTTCATCAGACTTATGCGCCGAATTTTGCCAGCACCAATTTCGGTTTTACTGACGGACATGCCGGAAGTGTCAGAAAACAGGAACTTCTTGTTCAGCATCCGCATAACGGTTCAAAAGAATCCAGCATGAATGATCAAACGGTCAAACCCCGCATGATGGATGGATATAATTACAATGCCGGTGTGGCTTACAAATAAAAAGGAATTTTCAATGAAGCGTATTTTTATATTATTTTTGTTCGCTGCGCTCCAGCTGTTTGCCGGACAGAATCTGATCAAAAACCCGCTGATGCTGGAAGTGAACCCCAAAACCGGAGGTCCGAAAGGGTGGAACGTGAATCTCAAATCCGGCAGTGGAATAGATACAAAAGTCACACCGGAAAAAGGGGTCAATTCTCTGCGGATCATCGGCAACAATGCTCATACAACATCGGTCAAAGTCAAAGGCGGACACATTTATAAATGTTCCTATCTTCTGAAAACAGAAGGCTTTGAGTGGATGACTGCCGCATCGTTCCAGATTCTCTGGTTCAAGGGCAACAAACCCATGTTCAAGGGAAAATATTGGAATATGAAAATCAAAAACATTCAGGGCGGTCACAACTGGACAAAGGTGGAGATCCCGAATTGCGAGGCTCCTGAAGGTGCAACGTCTGCAGAAATCCGCGTTTTACAGGTGTTCAAACCTGCCGGAACATGCTGGTTCGCAAAATTCCGCATGGAGGAAGAAGTTCAGGGCGATAAATTCAAAAACCGGGTTGCTCAAATCCCCCGTATTTCCGGTTTGACAATGGATAACGCATTCGATGAAACAAACTGGAAAAATGCCGCTGTCCTCAATGATTTTCTGATTCCGCACACAGGAATCAAAAGCAAAAATCCCACAGAAGCAAGAGTCGCATTTGACAGTGAAGCCATCTGGGTTTATGCAAAAAATACTCAGAAAGGAATCGGCGATGCCGCAAAAAAAGCAAGTACATTCGACACACAGGATGCAATGGAAATCTTTCTGCTGCCACCGGGACAGGAATATCAGTATCACATTCTGGTTCCCCGCGTTGGAAAACTTTTCACCTGTACAGAAAAATGGAATGACGGCAACTGGCCCATGAAACTTCACAAATGGGAAAACCATGGAGTCACCAGTAAAGTCAATAAGGATAAAGATCACTGGTATGCGGTAGTGCGGGTTCCTTTCAAGAGCATGAAAGTATCTGCTCCGAAGCCTGGAACTGAATGGCGCGGAAATGTCTGCCGTTCCGTTTACACCGGAGGACGTGAAGATTCCGCATGGTCTTTCCTGGGAGAATCCCACTTCCAGTACAACGGCGATTTCGGAAAGTTCATCTTTGCAGAAAAAGCTCCTGTTTTCAAAAATATCAATATCACCAATCAGGGTGTTTCTGTTGAGGTGGATAACCCATCAGATAAACCTGAAACATTCAAGCTCACCTTTGTCCGCCACAATGAAAAAACGAGTTTCGTTGCAACTGAAAAAACATTTACTGTCGGTCCCGGAAAAAATCAGGTTACGGAATTGGCGGATAAAACAGAACTTGCGTCCATGCGTTTTGTGGAAATCCGGAATTCCAAAGGAGAATTGATCCGGAAACATTGCGGAATGCCCATCAGCGAATATCTGGCTTTTTCTGTATTTGATCCTGAAAGTGTGCGGACACAAACACTTTATCTTGCAACGGATACGCCGTTCTATCTTGCAATGAATATGCAGCACAGCATTGCTCATCCGGTAAAAGAAGGTCCTCATGGTTTGATTCTCAGAAAGGCTCTCCCCTTTGACCTTTATCTGGAATTGCCGCAGCAGATCAAGCTGACCGGATTCACATTCGGTGATAACTGGCTGCGTCCGGGACTGGTAAAACCGACCGTCAGCAAAATCACCCGCAACGGGGAAAAGATGAACTTGTGGAAATTTGAAATGCCGTTCATTGTCCGCTGGAAAGACAATGCTTTCATTTTCTTCTATGAGTGCAATGCGCCTGTCAACAAAAATCTGTCCGGCAGCTATTACTTTGTACAAAACGGAAAAGAAATGCCCCGGCATGAAATGAACTTCCGGACGATGAAAGTCGGAAAGCTCAAAAAAGATTTCAAACGATTTCTGGTTGATCCGGGACTGCTGAATGTCAAAACATTGACCTGGTGGCTCCCGAAAAATACAGCCCGCAGTTTCAAACGGCTTGGTTTCAACTGGGTTGGAATCACCGTGGCAAAAGCAAAAAACAAGACATTTTATTCCGGAAACAATCCGAAAACAGATGAAGATTACTATGATCTTCTGATTCAGGATTCCAAACGCCCCGGCGGAAAACTGTTTTACAAAACCTTCATTACCTCCAGCGGTCCGAACAGCTGGAAGTGGACAAAAACCGATCCGGAGCCCAGAGCCAAAGACTGGTTCGGAAAACATCCGTTGAACCAGTACAACTATCCTGCCCTTTGTCCAAGTTACCGCGGAAAATATTTTCAGGAATGGGTACAGCGTCTGATTGAAAGCAGTGCCTTTGCAAAATACCGGATCACGTGGCTGGGACTCGACCTTGAATTGTGGCCGCCCAATGTCTGGAAAAAAATCTGTTTCTGCGAAAGATGCATAAAACAGTTCCGGGAATACTGCGTCAAACACAACAAACCGGAATATGCCTCCCGGAAAGCAAATGTGGAAGTTGCAACCGGAAAAGATAAGGAATTTGTAAAGTTCTGGCAGGCATTCAAACAGTATCAGCAGTCCATTATGATCACGGATTGTGCCAAACAGGTGGAGGCATCCGTCAAGGGAGTTCCTTCCACAAGTCCCTTTGATAAATTTATTGTCAGTGACTGGACCTCACCCGGAAAACTGGATGAAGGAACACTGGATCTCCATGAAGTTCCACTTTACAACAATCCGTACAACAACTATCTGAAAATCCGCAGATTGATGGAAAAATTCAATTACCGGAAAGATATCATCTGTTCCACAACCTTTGGTCAGACAGCCGGCTGTCCGGATTTCCACGTCACAGCAGAAGAGATCAAGGATAATATTTATGAAAGTGCCGCATTCGGAATGCAGGGGATTGCGTTTTATTACTATCCCTCCATGGAACCCCGGCGGCTGAAAAATATTATTGATGCACTGAACGTGATCCAACCGCTGGAAGATCTGGTCATTGAAGGTAAAATTTCTAAAACGATCAGTTCGGATAAGCCGGAATATCCGTTGACCCGATTGGTCAAAGGAGATGAATCCCTGATCGGGGTCCGCAGCTACAATGCGGATGGAAATATAACCATGAAAATCAAACTGGATGGTTTGAAAAAAGCTGTCAGCATTTATGAATGTGAAACAGGGAAAAAGATTGCTCAGATCACACCGCAGAATCCGGAATTCAGCTACACTGCAAAAAAACATTGCTGCCGTTTGCTTTACGCAGGAACTGACCAGCAGTGGGAAAAACGGAAGAAGTAAATATTATGATCACGCTGAAACTCTGTTCACCCTTGGCAAAAATTTTTCCGGAACAGGCTCCGCCGGAAGAAAAATTCCGTTCAGGAATGGCATTACGCGGAGAAAAATTTTCATTCCAGCTGGCATACCGGGTCGATTCCCCTTCCGGCTGGAGAAATTTACTGCGTCTGAAAATCGAATCGCCCCTGCAGGAATTCATCCGGGTGCGGAAAGTGGAAACTGTGCCAGTCCGCTTCTTTGCTTCGCAGCCGGATGATGATGTCATCAGTTCCGAGCCGGGATTATATCCGGATCCGCTGGTGGATATTCCGCAGGAATTCCGCAGTGTTCCGGAACAATGGAATTCGCTCTGGATAGATGTGGCGATCCCGGAAAACTGGCCATCTGGAAAATATCCAGTCACGCTGATTCTGAATGATATGGATCATGCCCCCCGGAAAAAAGTCCGGAAAACATTTCAGCTGGAAGTATTGAATCAGGTACTTCCGCCGCAAAAATTAATTCATACAGAATGGTTTCATGCCGATTGTCTTGCGGCATATTACAGATGTCCGATATGGAGTGAAGATCATTGGACCATTCTGGAAAAATTCATCCGGAGTGCGGCTGAACACGGAATCAATATGCTTCTGACACCGGTTTTCACGTCGCCGCTTGATACTGCTGTCGGCGGAGAACGGCCCACGGTTCAGCTTGTGAATGTCCGGATTGAAAACGGAGAATATTCTTTTGATTTCACCCGTTTGGAACGCTGGGTCAAACTTGCAGAAAAATGCGGCATCACTTATTTTGAAATATCGCATCTTTTTACTCAGTGGGGCGCGGCATTCTGTCCGAAAATCATGGCTGAAATCAATGGAGAAACAAAACAGATATTCGGCTGGAATGTCAAAGCAGATTCTCCGGAATATCACAAGTTTCTGGGAGCATTTCTCCCGGCATTGATTCAATGGCTGAAAGAACACAATCTTCAGGAACGGACTTATTTCCACTGTTCAGATGAACCGCAGGCAAAGCATTTGAAGACTTACCGGAAAGCGGTAACTGTTCTCCGGAAATATCTTTCCGGATTCAAAATGTGCGATGCATTATCCAACGTGGAATTTTACAAACATGGTCTGGTTTCCACACCGATCCCCATTGAAGATTCTCTGGATGAATTTGTCAAAGCCGGAGTGGAAGATTTGTGGACTTACTATTGCTGCACGCAAGTCAAAGAAGTCAGTAACCGTTTTGTGAATATGCCGTCATCACGGAACCGGATTATGGGCAGTTTACTTTACCGTTACGGCTGCAAAGGTTTTCTCCAATGGGGATTCAACTTTTATTTCTCCCAATTTTCCATCCGTCTGATCAATCCATGGATGGTTTTGGATTCTGATTGTGCCTTTCCGCCCGGAGATGCCTTCATGGTTTATCCCGGACTGGATGGTTCCCCTGTGGATTCTTTGCGGCTGGAAGTTTTTTTTCAGGGATTGCAGGACTTGAGAGCTCTGGAACTGCTGGAAACAAAGATCGGCAGAAAAAAAGTCTGTGCGTTTCTTGACCGCATGACATCCGGCGGGAAAATGGATATGAAACATTATCCACGAGGAGAATCTGCTGTTTTGAATCTGCGGAAAAAGATCAATTCTCTATTGAAAAGACTCTGTTCACAATAAAGGTTGTTCCTTGAGGAGGGGAAAAAGCCCTTTTGAGGAAAGGTCCTTTTTCCCCTCCTCAAACTCCACCCCTTTTTTCCAAACCTTTTTGCGGCATTCCGATTTTTGCGCCGCAAAAATCAAAATGCCATCATA
>JAFVTF010000110.1 GCA_017503375.1 Lentisphaeria bacterium
CCGGGAACTGCCGGACGTCGGGGATTTTCGAAAAAAATATAATATTCCAGATGATAAAAAACTTCTGCTTTGTATTTCCCGTATTGATTATCAGAAAAATCAGAAAATATTGCTTGAACTTCTGAAAAAATATGACAATACCCACCTGCTTCTAATCGGTCCGGTGACGGCACAATGGTATCTTGATGAAATACTGACTGAAGCGGAAAATGCCGATACAAAAAAGCGTTTGACAATTATTCCCGGCTTGCCGCCTGACAGCATTGAATTATTGAAGGCATTGAAAACGGCGTATTGTTTTATCCTGCCATCCCGGCACGAACCCTTCGGGATCGCCGCATTGGAAGCATTGGATGCAGAAGTACCCTTGATCGCATCTGCTGTGGGTGGTTTGAAGGATTTTCTTGTTGACGGCAAAAACGCCCTTTTGTTTGAGGATAATAACGCCGCAAGTCTGCTTGAAGCATACAATAAAATAGAGTTGCTGCGTAATGATCTGATCGCCAATGGCACAACGACCGCTCAAGAATACAACTGGCAGAATATTGCAGAAAAGCTGACAGATTTATACCGGGGGCTGTTATGAAAAATATTGTTTACATCGGTCAATACAACGGTATTATCGGCGGAATCGAGCGTTATATGCAGAAAAGTGCCGAAATTCTGCGTCGCAACGGCTTTGCTGTCCAGTGTCTGTATATGGAAGAAGGCGGCAGGGATCAGCACATTTTTTCTGCAGCCTTTGATCGTATTCAGCATTTTTCACCGGAGTCTGGATTTCTGAAGATGGCAGATCTGATCATTCTTCATAACATTATTGACGTGAAATATTTGCAGATCCTTCCGCGAAATAAAACATACTTTTTTGCTCATGACCACAATATTTACTGCCAGCGACATCATTATTATATGCCGATCGGCAGAATAAACTGTCACCGCACACACAATAAGTGGATCTGTCGTCTCTGTTCACTGGGGCGGAATCCGGCACCACCGCTGGCGGAATATCGTAAGTTTCCGGCGTTGGTACTGTCAGAATTCATCAGAGGAAATTTATGTAAAAACGGCTTTGAGCATGTGGTCAAACTTCCTGCATTCATCACCTGTTCTGAACAGGAACATATATTTCTGCCGGATAATGAACTGCGAATCCTTTTTCTCGGTCAGCTGATCCGGGGCAAAGGAGCAGATCTGATGCTGAAGACGCTGGCAAAACTTGACATTCCGTTTCGCTGCACGATCGCCGGTGAGGGAAAAGACCGCCGGATATTGGAATCTATGGTTGAAAAATATGGTTTGCAGAGTAAAGTATTCTTTACCGGATTTGTCAGTGATCCAGCAGAACTGTGGTCGAATAGCGACGTTCTTTTCTTCCCGATCCGTTGGCAGGAACCCTTCGGGTTGGTCGGACTGGAAGCACTGGCACATGGTGTACCGGTCATTTCTTTTGACTTGGGTGGAGTCCGGGAATATTTGAGTGATGTATGCGGGGCATTGATCCCGGAAAAAAATATAAAACAGGCAACTGAAACATTAACTCAGTTTTACCGACAGCCTGAGTTGTTGAAAACGATGGGGCAGAACGGTTTGACATTGGTAAAAAATCAGTTTTCGGAGAAACAGTTTGTTGAAAAATTCAAAGAACTCATCGGGGGCTTGCAATGAAAATTTTGCTTTCTGCAATTCCTTTTGATAACGGAAAATCCGGTATTTCGGTCTATATCCGCGAAGTTGTAAAAGCCTTGGAATCCCAGGGGCATGAATTAACATTGATCGTAGAAGATGATGGTGCGGAAGAATTTAAACGATTTGATCTGATCCGGATAAAAAAACGGCGGGCATTGTTTTCCATGCTTTACAGTCTGTTCATCCTCCCCTGGCGGATCAATTGGAAAAAGTTTGATTTCTGCATTATGCTTGCCGCAAACCGGCGGGTATTCTGCCGTTATCCCATCTTTACGATTGCAGTGGTGCATGACCTGTCACAGTATCATGTGCCGGTAAAATACGATAAATTCCGGATGTTGTATATCAAGCGGATCCTGCCTCATTATGTCCGGAAAGCTCAACATATTGCGGCAATCAGTCACTCTACGAAACGGGATTTGATTCAATACTGGCATATTCCCGGCGATAAGATTTCCGTGGTATATAATGGCTTCACACCACCGGAAAAAGTTGCCGTGGAAAAGAAAAAACAGATCCTCTACATCTCCCGTATCGAACACCCCGGCAAGAACCACTTAAACCTGCTTAAAGCATTTGAACTGCTGCCGGAAAATCTGCGTAAAGAATACACACTTGTCATGCCAGGAGCCAGTTGGAACGGCGCAGATGCGGTTTTTAACTACGCGAAGCAATCCTCTTGTGCAAGCCAATTTCAGTTTACCGGATTTGTGGATTTTGCGAAGCTGCCGGAACTTTATGCAGAAAGTGCGATGTATATTTTCCCTTCCCATTTTGAAGGGTTCGGTTTATCCCTGCTGGAAGCAATGCACGCAAATCTCCCCTGTGCCTGTTCCAACAATTCATCTCTCGGTGAACTGGGAAAAGATGTCGCAGAACTTTTTGATCCCGCCTCTCCACAGGAAATCGCGGCAGCAATGAAAAAGGTTCTCACGGATACTGATTATCAACACCAACTGATTCGGCTGGGCAGTGAAAAAGCCGCAAAATTCAGCTGGGAGAATACAGCGTCCGGGCTGCTTGCAGTCTATCGCAACCGGTCCGCGGCGGTGTTTGGCGTACCATTTTTCTGCGGCACAATGAAGGAAGCCTTGAAAAAAATTGATGAACTGGTCAAAAGCGGGATCAATCATCATGTTGCATTTATCAACGCACACTGTCTGAATATTGCTTATAAGGATCAGGACTACAAAGAGATTCTGAAAAAATGCTCAGCTGTCTTTGCAGATGGGATCGGGGCAAAGATCGGGGCAAAAGTGTTGGGCTGCAGAGTTGAAGAAAATGTAAACGGAACGGATCTATTCCCCCTGCTGGTACAGCACCCTTATCGGATCTATCTTTTTGGCGGAGCTCCCGGTGTGGCAGCGGCAGCCATGGAAAAAGCAAAAGCCTTGAACGGGAAAGCGGAATTTGTCGGTTGCGCCGATGGATTTTTCAAAGAAAAAAGCGAAGAAGAAATTCTGGCGGAACTGGCGGAACACAAGGTGAATATTCTGCTGGTCGCCTTGGGTGTTCCCGGTCAGGAGATATGGATCAGTCAACATTTGAACGCGCTGCCCGGCTGTGTAGCGATCGGCGTCGGAGGGCTGCTGGATTTTGTATCAGAACGCATACCGAGAGCCCCGCTTTGGATGCGAAAATGCAACATAGAATGGTGTTTCCGGCTTTATCAGGAGCCGATTCGGTTATTTAAACGATATATCATTGGAAATCCGCTGTTTCTTGCGCGAGTATTTCAAAACAAATTATGGAGAAAAAAATGAAACGATTTTTCTATCTGCTGACTGCCGCATCACTGCTGTTAACTGTTACCGCCTGTTCTTCCATATCCCCTTATGATTATGGATCGAATTGGTTGATCCGGGAGAATGACATTCCTCAGTTCTATTCCTCATTCGATCTTTTTTACATCGGGAAAGCACCTGCCGGATATGGGAACACCCATGAAATCCAATTCAACTGGACAAAAACTCACACGAACGATATCTTCGGCAGAGGCGTAAGAGTCTTTGCTCCGGTGATCCCGGATTCAAATGCAGAAACTGTTGCAGCGGCATTGAAGTATTATCTCAATAAATATCATAAACCCGGACATCCTTTTATTCTTCTTGCCGAGGGATCTGCTGCAGATCTGCTTTATGCCGCGATGCAGAAAACAGATGGTATCACCGCCAAGAATGGTTTTGTTGCCGCATATCTGCCGGATATGAAGCCGAAAACAGCGGAGCAAATCGCCGAAGATTTTCACTGGGATGCACTGAAAGCTGCAACCGGAGCCGGAGATTATGGTGTGATTGTAACCTGGAGAAGCTGGATCAATAACGAAAAAATGGATACGGTCTCTCCGGATGCTTACAATATCAATCCACTGAATTGGAATTTGGATAAAACGCCGGCTGTGCCTTCGCAAAACATCAAGGCTGTATTTTATATGCCGGAACATAAAAATCTTTTCTGGCGTAAGGTGGAAGTAAAAAACTTCTGTGGCGCAGCGATCGATCCGGAAAAAGGTGTGCTGGCGATCAGTTGTCCGCCGTCGCTCCTGCATACGGATAACGGAAAGTATCTCAATAACTGTATTTCCATTTTTGCCGGGAATATTGAGGAGAACGCAAAAAAACGGACCGAAAATCTGATAAAGTATCGGGAATGGCAAGGTGTAAAATGAGTTTTTTTGATTATCTTCCTGCCTGTATTTTGAATCACTCGCCAAAAATCATTGCGGCGTTTGAGATGGACTTTTTACGGAATTTGCCCGCTTTTCAAAAAGCAATTCCGCAAGGTGAAAAATTCACCATGCTTTTGCAGCTGGGATGGTCTGTAGAATTAGAGGAAGTCGCTGTTGAACTGAGGAACCGGCTTGCCGAAGCAAAAAACGCTTTCCCGGAGGCGCGTTTTATTATTCTTGCCAATGCCCCGGGCGAAGTGGAGATCATTCGTGCGTTTAATGAAGTTTATCTTGCCAGTCATAATGCGTTTCTTGATCCGGCGCGCTATCCGCTGGCAAAAGCCGGAAAACGGAAATATGATGCGCTCTATATCGCCCGCATTACGCCGTTCAAACGTCATTATCTGGCGGGAAAAATTAAAAATCTGCATCTCATCGGCAATTATTCGGAAAAAGAAACAGAATATGCTCAGCAGACTCTTGCCGGATTTCAACATGCCGTCTGGAGCCGAAAAGTACCGTCTTTCCTGATCGGCAGAAAAATCGGTGAAGCTGCCTGTGGTTTGGCACTTTCTGCAATAGAGGGCGCAATGTTCTCCTGCGGGGAATATTCCCTTTGCGGAGTGCCGGTGGTCAACACCCGCAATCTGGGAGGCCGAGATACGCTTTTGCCCTCTTTTGCAGTCCGTTATACAGAAGACACGCCGGAAAGTGTGGCTGAAAATGTGGATTACTGGGTGGATCATCCCCTTGATCCTGCAGAGATCCGGGAAGAATTTTTACGCTTGGCTCTGCCGCAGAAGACACAGGTTCAGAACTTGCTCCATTCGATTGCAGGAAAACCGGTTACGCTTCCTCACAAACTGAATATCCGTTGCCGTTTGTTGCCGCATACCAGATTTTTTTACGGGCTCCGCAGAAAATAAACAAGAAAGAAACAATATGCTGCAAAACAAGTTACAACAGATTCCGCTCTATCCGTTGCTCTTTGATGTTCATTATCAGAGCGTCCTGTGGGGAGGTAACGGTTTTGAAACATACCTTAATCGAAAGATCCCAGCAGATCAGGCTCCTGCCGGAGAAGCATGGGAGATTTGTGACCGGCCGGAAATCTCCTCCCATGTCGAAAACGGCGCACTGAAAGGAATCTCCCTGCACGACCTGCTTTTGTTCTGCGGGGAAAGACTGCTCGGAAAACGGTATAAAGGAAACTACCGGAAATTTCCTGTTATGATCAAATGGATCGATGCGACCCGGGATAATTCCCTGCAGGTCCATCCGGATGAACAGGCTTGCCGGAAAATCGGACAAAATGCTGAGCCGAAAAGTGAATTATGGTATGTATACCAAAGCGTACCAGGCAGTAAGATCATTGCTTCCTGGCAGCAGGAATGTACGAAAAGCCTCTTTTTTGCCAGCTTGAAACATCCGGAAAACGTGCTGAAATATCTGAAAACACATGACTCGAAACCCGGTGATATTTTTCAGATTTATCCTGGATGTGTCCATTCTATTGGGGCGGGGAATCTGATTTTTGAAATTCAGGAAAACAGCGTAACGACTTTCCGGATCACGGATTGGAACCGGCTGGATGAACAGGGAAACAAACGGAAACTTCATGTGGAAGAATCCATGCAAAGTATTGACTTCGATTTCACCAAAAAAGCGTACCGTTCCCTCATGGCAGAGCGCCATCTACCAAATAAGCCCTATCTTCTGACAGCAGCAAATTCGGTCTTTTGTGTGGAAGAAGTTCTGGCGACTACCGATTTTGAAGCTGATACCACTACTCTGGAAAGTTTCCAGTTGATTACCACACTGGATGCGTCAATGACCGTACAATGCGAGAACCGGGAAGAAGTTTATGTTCCACAAGGACGAACCGTTCTACTGGCGGCAGAACAGGGAAAATTCCGTCTGCACTTCGACACCCACCTCATTCCCGGTTGCCGTTTCCTGCGAACATTTTTGCCGGAAAATTCATAATGGTCAAAACGGTCATTATATCA
>JAFVTF010000111.1 GCA_017503375.1 Lentisphaeria bacterium
ATGTGTTCCAAAACAGCAATGCCCCGCATTCCGGTATTACAGGATTTGTATAATAGAGTGCTTGCTAAAGGTAATACCAGAATGCAGGCTCGTTGTGCTGTGATGAGAAAGATGTTATTAATTCTCCGGGGAATGGTCATAGCCGATAAAGAATTTGATAAAAATTACCAAAATATTTCAAAATCGGCTTGACTTTAAGCAAACCATCTCAAAAGGGCTTTTTCCCCTCCTCAAGGAACAACCTTTATTGGGAACAGAGCCTTTAATTTTCCTGATCAGTTCTGTTTCCGGCTGTAGGGACACTCAAGCAGACATTGTTCAAAGTTGCATGGACGGATCTTTTCGATTTGCGGAACTTTGCGTAAACTTTCGTCAAGTTTGCTGCGGAGTGTTTTCAGATCCGCATTTTCCGGATACGCTTCATCCAGATCCCATCCGGTATACTGATTCCCTTCAGAAGCAATCAGACTGTAACGTTTTGCCCAGTTGCACCGGTTGATATCAATTTTCCGGAAGGAATATTGCGTTCCTTCCAATTCAACCGTTTTCAGTTCGCCGAATGCTGAAGTTTTACACCCTTTCACGCAACGCTGATTACATTCCTTGCAGACAAGTATTTGATTCCGTAAAACATCATTGTATTCCAGCGGTGCATTGGTAATAACCGCCACAAAGCGGACATTGGAACCGAATTCCGGTGTAACGATGGAACCGCATTCACTGATACTGCCCAAGCCGGCTGCAGCAGCTGCAAAAACATTGCTGAATGCATCCGGATAATTTCCACGCGGATTCCAGCAGACGGAGCCTGTTCCGTGCAGGTCAACTGCCATGGCGCCTTTATATCCGGCTTCTTCCAGTCTTCCGATTACGTTCCAGGCAAGTACACGGAGCCGCATGATCGTTTCATACTGGGCAAAGACGTAAGGCCCTGCAGCTTCCGCCGGAGTCCTTGCTGTGATATCAACCGAACCGGAAGGCATACGCAATCCGAGCATAATCACACTTTTTGCTCCGGCAAGATAATCTGCTGTTCCTGTTACATGACGTTCCAGTTCCATAATTTCCGGTTCATAAGGCTTGTAAATCGTATCAGCCGTATTGCGGGCAACCAGTTCCACTTCACCTTCAAAAATATTTTTCAATTGCGGGAGCAGACTGTCGATACGTTCTGCCGGAGCGATTCCCACCAGATCACATTCACGCATTTCCATTTCCCGGCGGATCCGTTTCGTCAATGTTTTAGAATCCACGGCACGGACAGGACGGTTATCCGGCAGCTCCCAGCCGGTTTCCGGCAGGGGTGCATCGGTCAGCAATGTCACCGTGTGCAGTTTTTTTCCGGCAGGGGTAATCAGTTTCTGGAACTCTTCTTCGGGGAACTGGAACATCTGTCCGGCTGTATAGCCGTGATTTTCAAGGACACGCACAGCATCATAACCGGCCTGAATCAGAATGGGGGAAACTGCATTGTCAAAACGGTTTTCATGAGCGCGCGGATTGTCAGTATCCGCTTCAAAAGGATTCCGGCAGGCAATCACAGAGACAATCGCGGTTGCTCCCGGGAGCAGAGCACCCAGTTCAATATTCATCTTGGCGCGTACTGTTTCCGCAGATGCAACTACAACATTGTCTGCGCCCCATCCGGCTGCCAGACTGCGGATTTGTTCAAACAGACCACGATGGAATCCTGCATTTGCTTCCGGATTTGCAATAAACTGACGCCGGCGGCGTGGTGCATTGGTATATTCTTTATCGAAGTAACGCAGGCCACGGGGGATGCAGTAACGCTGACAGGAACCCATTTCCCCGGCACGGCGTCCGTATTTAATGGTCGCTTCCATGATGACTTTTTCATCCACATGTTCCGGAATGGGGAGATCCAGGTCCAGGTCAAAGTGTTCTCCCCAGGCACATCTCCAGAGATTTTTGTTGGCATAACGGTAAACTTTATCTTCGATTTTGACTTCGTTCCATCCGTTGATCTCTTTTGAAAGCGCACCGGAACGGCATTCTTTCCGGCAGATCATGCAGTTATCGCAAACGGAACCGGGTTCCAGCAGCGGGGTAGGGGTCAGCACTGCATCAGTGATGATCGTGACATAACGCTGATGGGCTCCGAATTCCGGTGTGATCGCAAGACCGTTGTAGCCGAATTCAGCCAAGCCGCAGGCAACCGCACAGTGCATGTGGGATACATCCGGAGCAAACTGCGCTGTCAAATCTTTATAGCCGCGGTAACGCCAGATATTGGATGAGGCAATGGGAACAGTCTGATAACCGAGATCTTCCACAAAACGGCTCATGCGGTAACTCATATCATCCAGACGCCAGTTCATGGAATACTGAATGGCGTAAGGTCCGATTTCCTGCGGGTGTTTCAGTCCTCCGCGTTCCATTGCCGCATCCGGATGATGGACTGCCATAACGATTACGGATTTTGCTGTGGGCATGATTCCCTGCGGGCTCATCCTCAGCGGTGCACTGGCAAACCGTTCAATATTTGCGATTCCAACAAGATCGGCGCGCAGAACTTCCAGCGCGTAGCGTTTGATCTCTGCCGTTTCCGGCGTATCAACATGATAGTTCAGATTTCTGGTTTGATCAACTGGCATTTTCTTCTCCTTTATTGATGTTTTTGTTTTAATATATCCATTTTTATATTTGATTTCAAGCATTTTTTGTGCTATATTATATCTGAAAACAGACAATAATATTTTAAAAACGGACATTTATGAAAAATCTTTCCACACCATACCGGAGATGCCCCGCTGATAGAAAATGCTATTATCAGAACGGAGAATCAACGTTTTTCAACTCTCCGCATCAGCAGAATCTCTTTTTACGGCATTGTGGAATGAATAATGAAAGTTTGCTTACTGTGCGTCTGATCTGCCGGACTCTTGCATCACCGGGAGATTGGCACCGGAGAATCAATCCGGGTTTTCTGACTATAACCTATATTCATTCCGGAGAAACTTCAATGCGTATTGAGAATCACTCTTTTCTTGCTGAACCCGGCGACCTGATTTTACTGCCTCCGGGAACCGATTATGAATTCGGAACAAATAAGAAATCCGTCCGGTCCGGTATTGTAATTCAAGGAAAAATCATACCGGAATTTCTGAAAAATCTGCACGGAAAATATATTTTTACCGACAGGGAACTTATCGGATTGGAACCCAAAATTGAACGCTTCTTTCAAGAGAAAAATATTGATGATCATGAACTGGCTGTTTGGAGTTTTGATTTGATTTCAAGTTTGAAAAATGATGAGGCAAAAATCCATATTCCCCATACACTCTATAAAGTGATTCAAAACATGCAGAAAAATCTTTCCGAACCGTTAAAACTGGAAAAACTTGCCGCAGATTCAGGTGTGTCATCCAGAACTCTGAGCCGGATGTTTATCAAACATTTTCAGATGCCTCCGCATAAATACTTAATAAGATTGCGGATGCAGAGAGCATGTCAGATGCTGGCATGGGAAGAGTTCTCCATCAAGGAAACTGCCTATTCTGTGGGGTATCCCAATGCGTTGAATTTTTCCACGGAATTCAAACGGATTGTCGGATGTCCGCCCAGCCGGTACCGCATCATGGGTAATATAAATAATCCGCAGTTTGATCTTCCGGATGTGTCATCTCCGGAACGTGATGAAGTAATTTAAAATGACTCTGTTCATCTTGTATTTTCCGGAAATTTCAGACGACTGACCGGGAACAAATAAAATCCCGGTATCATCAATATACGAGCAGTTCTGTTTTCAGTGCAGATTTAAACGGTAATCCTGTATGAAGAGAATTCAGCCAATGCCGGATTTCTTTTTCATAAAGCAGTTCCGGCTGTTTCATCATTGCGATATTTTTCAGCTTTTCCAGTTCACGGATTTTATCAAACGTAAGAAGTTTGTAGTCCTTTCCCGGAACTAAACCATAGCTCTGACCATAGGCGATCAGAGGAAGAACCAGATCCATATCCAGAACGAACAGACCGCAGGGGTGTTTTTGCGAGCCGAAAAGTTTCTGTCCGACTTCGGCTATGTCATTCGTATAATTCCGGAAGTTTTTGCTGATGCACCAGTCTGAATTCAGGTGAGCTCCAAGCTCTACTGCAGATTCATAAAATGCCAGAATGCGTTCTGCAAGATACGGTCTTTTCAAACTTGGGCGGCGGGAGACAAAGCCGATGTCGCGCCCCGATTCGATCAGCAGCCATGAAATTCCTTCTCTGATGCTGCTGTGTGGATCAGTCAGGATATAATCAAATCCTTCATAATCGCGGTTCAGCAGCAGAACCGGGATATTTCTTTTCTTGAGTCTCTCAAGATATGGAAGGTGGTCAACTCTGGGACGGAGAGATACGACAGCTGATCCGGGTGTACATATTTTTTTAAAATCCATTTGGATATTGTTCAATGAAAGAAAATCGACCGTGATATTCAAGTCTTCAAAATTCATGGGCGGGAGAACCAGATGTGATGTTTGTTCAACGTCAAAGTCGCAAAGAATTTTGATATTGGTTATTTTCGGCAGCTCCGGAATCTTGTTTATCACATAAGTTCCGCTGCCCTGTTTCCCGCTGAGATAACCTTCCTGAGTCAAAATTGCGATTGCACGTTCAACAATTGTACGGGAGCAATTGAATCTTTTGCATAATTGACTGCGGGACGGAATTTTGCTGTCGGGGGCAATATTTCCGCTGCTGATCTCATTTTTCAAATATTGTTCTACAAGCTGTGTTTTGGTCAGCATTTTTCTTCCTCCTGTTAATATGATTAATATAATACAAGAATACAAGTTTTTCAAGTATGAAACGTTCAAAAAAATCAAACTTGTATTTTAAATTTTGTTTTTTTATAATACAACTTTTTTGCAAAAATCACTGTCCGGATATGGATTTTTCTTCCTATTGGCAGTATATTTACCGATGATGTGCTGTATAAACTTAAAACAGGAGAAAAAAATGGATTTTGTCAAATTCGGTATTATCGGAACTGGAAACATGGGAACCGGTCATACAAACTCGATCAGTCAGCTTTCCAATGCGAAATTAACAGCCGTGTGTGATATCAACCCAAAGGCATTTGACCGGATCAAACCTGAAATCCGTGAAAAAATCAAATGCTATACCGATGCGGAAACTTTTTTCAAAGAAGCTGATATTGATGCTGTTATCATTGCAGTTCCGCACTATTTCCATCCGGATCTTGCAATCATGGCAATGCAGTACGGAAAACACCTTATCGTTGAAAAACCGATTGCAGTTCACAAAAAAGATGCGGAACGCATGATCGCTGAAGCAGCAAAACATCCTGAACTGAAGAAATCCCTTATGTTCAATCAGCGGACTTTGCCCGCTCATAAAAAGATCAAACAGCTGATCGACAGCGGCGAACTCGGAAAAATCAACCGTATCAACTGGGTTATTACAGACTGGTTCCGTTCTCAGAAATATTATGATTCCGGAGACTGGCGCGCAAGCTGGAGAGGCGAGGGCGGCGGTGTGCTTCTGAATCAGTGTCCGCACCAGCTCGACTTGTGGCAGTGGTTTTTCGGTCTGCCCAAAACCGTTCGCGGTGTGGTGAAATTCGGAAAATATCACGATATCGAAGTCGAAGATGAAGTCAACGTTTATATGGAATACGAAAACGGAACTGTTGGAAACTTCATTGCTTCCACCGGTGAAATGCCCGGTACAAACCGTTTGGAAATCGTTGCGGAAAGAGGAAAACTCACCTATGAACGCGGTGAACTTCTTTTCATCCGCAATGAAATCGAAACCTCCGACTTCATTAAAAACACTGATAAAACCTTTGGAATCTCCGACAACTGGAAGTGTGAAATTCCCTACTATGGAGATATCAATCAGCACCGCAATGTGATCGAAAACGTCGCAAATGCGATCCTCAAAGATACTCCGCTTATTGCTCCCATGGAAGAAGGTATCCGCGGTCTTGAACTCGGAAATTCCATGCTGCTTGCCGGATTGAAGGACAAAGTCGTTACTTTGCCGATGGATGCCGATGAATATGCCGCTGAGCTTGAGAAACTGATTGCCACCAGCCGTTATCAGAAAAAAACAGTTGCCGCTGAAGCAACTGCTGAAGATATGTCAAAATCATTCTGAGTCAGCTCACTAACTTGAAAAATAAACGAATTTAAGGAGATAAAAATGGAACTTCCCGACAGTCAGATCGCTGTAACACTGTTCAATTTGCGTGACTATTGCAAGACCGAAAGTGAATTGGATGCAACTTTGGATAAACTTTGTGAAATCGGATACAAAGCTGTTCAGGTGTCATGCGTTCCTCTTGAACCCGCTGTAATTAAAAAGCAGCTTGACAAGCATGGACTTTACTGCTGTGCGACCCATGACGGACTTGCTATGATCAATGAAGATACCAAACGCCTCATTGATAAAATGCATACTCTGGAATGTGATTTTGTTGCTCTTGGTGCACCCCCGCTTGACTGGGTCAAAGACAGAGCAAAGTTCGATGAACTGATCAATATTTTTAACGAAAAAGGTCAGGAACTTCTGGCTGAAGGCATCAAACTCGGTTATCACAATCATCATTTTGAATTTGCTCATCTGGAACCCCATAAACCTGCACTGGAAATTTTCTATGAAAATACCTGTTCCAAGTGCGTTTTTTCTGAACTCGATGTTCATTGGGTACAGCGCGGCGGTGCAAATCCCGAAACCTGGATCCGCAAACTTGAAGGCCGTATCCCTGTGATCCATTTCAAAGATTTTGCCATGATCGAACTGAATCCGGTTTTCTGTGAAATCGGAGAAGGTAATCTCGAATGGAACAAGATCATTCAGGCTTGCCGTGATACCGGTATCCGCTGGTATTCCATCGAGCAGGATGCTCCGTATCCCGGACGCGATATTTTTGACTCCATGAGAATCTCTTTCAACAATCTGAGAGCCATGGGCGTAAAATAATCCGCTATATCCCGGTCGACAGAAATGCTGTCCGGGATGTTTTGAATATAAGAACAGCTTTTTCAAAGGACAAAAACATGAAAATTCACAAACAGACTGAAGCAATCCGCTTTTACAGAAACAGTTTTACTTTGATAGAATTGTTAGTTGTCATTGCTATCATCGCAATTCTTGCCGGAATGCTTTTGCCCGCATTGAACAAAGCCAGGGCTCAGGGAAAACGTTCAAACTGTATGGCTAACATGAAAACAGCCGGAAATGCAAATGCGCTGTACGCAGATTCTTATGATGATTACGTTCTGCCGTACAAGTTAAATTCTACGGACAATTATATGCTTGGTTCCGATAATATGAAAGCAAAATGGTGGTTCCAGCTGGCATCAAAAACTGGAATTGTATATTCCAATATCGACGGAACAAAAAGAACAAAATATCTGTGTCCGGATATTCCCTGGGATTCCAATGCAAATGATCCAAAAGCATGGGGCGCAAACGTGAATATTTACAGTTTGGGTTCCGATGCCGGTGTAAAATGGGCAACCCATCCGAAATTACCAAAAATCCGTATGGCTTCTCAAGGCTGTATGATGATTGAAACCTGTCAGTATGATTCTTCAATAGAACAACCCCTTTCTCCCCCGAAATATGACTCCTGGAGTTTTACGGGGCAGGGAAACTGGGGAACCGGTTTCGATTATATCCGTCATCAGGGATTGGGTAATATCCTTTTCTGGGATGGTCACGCAGAATCAAGACGAAGAGCCGACCTTCCGTACATTAAATCCGGTGCAGGCGGTGCAGCCCGCAAAAAGATTCCTTTCTATGGCGGCGGTTATTCAAATTAAGGTGAAACTATGAATATTCATAAATTATTGCCCGTTATCGGGTTGGCTGGACTTCTTTCTTTTGCCGATGCGGCAGGGGAAAAAGTGGAATTCTCTCCGAAAACAACTTTTGCAAAAGTCAATTTTGCAAAGAAAGCCCCTCGAATCGATGGGCGGATTTCCAATGGCGAATATACCGGAAGTTATGAAAATTTCGGATTGTTGAAACTCAATAACAACTTCCTTGCATCCCGTCAGGGAAGAGTCTTTACTGCATTGGACAGCAAATATCTCTATTTCGCCATGCAGTCAGAGATGCCCGATGCAGACAGCGGCGTGAAATTGAGATCCCGTTATAAACGGCGCGACAGTAAAATTTTCGTGGATGATTCCATTGAATTTCTGTTCAGAACCCCGAAAGGCGATGCGGTTTATCATCTGATCGTCAACCCGGCTGACAGAACGTATGATTATAAATATCCCATCATCAACGGCGGTGTTACTGTTTCTAAAAGCGAAAACTGGAATCCGGAATTGAAAATCAAGTCCGGCTTTGATAAAAAATATTGGACCATTGAAGTCCGTATTCCGCTCAAAGAGCTTGGCTTGACAGCTCCCGGTGCTGTTTCCAATTGGAAAATGCAGTTTGCCCGTACCTGGCGCAATCCTTCCCAGCAGACCGCTGTAAACAATGCTTCGGTGTTTATCAATCCCAGCCATATGAATGATGTTGTTTTCTCAAAAAGTACACCGTCCGTCCGGTTCCGTACACTTGGCGACAATTATTTGAAAGGGGAAAACAAGGTCCGGTTTACTGTTGATAATCCGACGTCTCAGCCTCAGAAAGTCAAATACTCCGTTTCCATTGTTTCTGAAGCTGCTCCCAGAGGAAAGGATGGTTATATTACCGTTGCTCCCGGAAAAAGTCAGGATATTGAAATTGCATTTACCGAAAAATCCCGCGTGAATTTTGATTTGAAAGCGGTATTTTACAATGCAAAAGGGGAAATGATCTATCAGCGTAACTTCTTCTGGCAGAATCCTCCTGAAAAACGCTGGATCGCTCCCGAGGCAAAAAATTCCTCTTCCCTGGAATTCGGTGTTTATCCTTATTACAATAAAGTCCGTGTCCGCCTCGGAAATCAGGGCGTTCCCTACGACATGAGAAAAGTTGCTTCCGCTGCAATGTTTATTACTGATGCAAACGGAAAAATCTGCGGGAAAAAATATACTCCCAAGAGCATTCCGAACGTCGGCTTTACTTGCGAAGTTCCTCTCAATTTGAGCAGAAAAGGAAATTATTTTATTGTTGCTGAAGTCAAAAATAAGGATGGTAAAGTAAATACCTACAAGGAAAAATTTGAATTTGAAAAATTTGAATGGGAACATAACAAACTCGGACGCGACCGGGTTGTTCTTCCTCCGTACAAGCCGCTTCAGTACAATAACAATAAAATCAAAACGCTTCTGGCGGAATACACTTTGAACAACGGTTTCCTCTCTGCTGTGAAATCCGGCAAAGCGGAAAAACTGCTGGCAGCACCTGTGAAGTTGTCTGTCAACGGAAAAGTTCCTGCTCAGAAGAGTTTCAAATGGATTGAAAAATCCGCTGATCTCGGTGTCAGTGTTTCTGAACTTGCTGTCGATAAAGTCAAGCTGACAGTCCGGAATGAGTTTGAATTTGATAACTTTATCAAAACAACTCTTACTGTTGATCCCGGAAATGGTTTTGATTTCAAATCCATGACTCTTGATATCCCGCTGAATGGCGAGTTTGCCAAACAGATCCACTCCACCTGTAATGCGATGAAATACAATTTTGCTCATACTCTTCCTGTCAAAGAAGGGGAAATCTGGAATTCCGCAATGGGCAAACTTCATGCTTCTGTTGCCAATAATTTCCGTCCCTACATCTGGCTCGGAAAACTTGGCGAAGGTTTGGCATTCTTTGCAGAAAGCGACAAAGACTGGAGTCGTGATCCCCGGAAATATATGGCTCAGATCATCCGGAAAAACGGTGTTGTGACTCTGCGGATCAACTTTATAGACAAACCTGTTGTCCGCAAAGCTCCGTTTAAATTGGTCTTTGGTTTCCAGGCAACACCGACTCGTTTGCTGCCCAATTCAGCCCGTCAGTTCAGCGGCCGCGGAACCGGACCCAATACTGTTACCACCTCCGTTCTGGCAGGCGGTATGTGCTGGGCAAGTTACAGATATGATTTCTTCCCGATCAACCATGATTATTCTTTCCTGACAGCTCTGAAGAATGAAAAGAACAAGAAGGGCGACAAGGAATGGCAGAAGAAATTTGTCAAGGATTATATGGCGAAAAACTGCAAAACTGTTGCAACAGATCATCTTGCATCATTTGAGCGTCACATGATGCGCGGTTTCATGTATGCCAATATGAGCAGTTATCTTGTTCCTTACATAAACGCACGTGCGACCATGCTCAAGTGGCCCGAATACAGAGTTTTCATGGATGAATGGTTCTGTTCTGAATTCCGTGCCAACAATGAGGATGATTACAACAACTCTCCTGTTGAAAGTTATCAGGATTATGTGCTGTACTGCAACAAAAAAATAATTGATGCAGGTCTGGATGGTATTTATTATGACAATATCCGTGACTGGAACAATCCGAATCCGGTGACTGGGCCTGCGTATGAGCTTCCTTCCGGAAAGGTTCAGCCTTACTTCGATATTTTTGACATGCGCAATCTTATCAAACGTACCGCAGTTCTGCTTTATAAAGAAGGAAAAACATTTTTCGATGGACGTCCGATCTTTTATCTTCACATGACCAACACCAACTTGATTCCGTTTATGTCTCTCGGCGGTGTGACACTTGACTGTGAAGCGAACTACGGAAGTACAGATTTCCAGGAACGTTTCACCGAAGACTGGCTTCAGATCAGTGCAATCGGAATCCAGACCGGATCGATCCCGGAAGTGCTGATTCAGATTTCCGGCGATAAGAAAGATTGGACGACCCGTACATTCCTGGCAACAGTCCTTGCGTATGACATCAATTCCATCATGAATGCGGGCGGCCTGACATCAACTTATTATAAGGTGGTTTATAAACTGAAACGTTATGGTCTCGGTACCGATAAAGTTAAGGTTTATCCCTGCTATGCACCCTCCGGAAAAATCAAAACTTCCGCAGATGTTCGCATTACGGAATATGCTCATGCAGACGGCAGCAAAGTTCTGTGTGTCTCCAGTTTCGGTTATGCCGGCAAAGTCAAACTTGAAATTTCCGGTAAATACAGCAAAGCAGAAGATTTCGAGAATGGCAAAGCAATGACTTTGACCAATGGCAAAAACATTGAGTTCAACTTGAAGAAACATGATTTCAAACTGATCAAAGTTTCCAGATAAGAGGTGAATATGAAGAAATTTTTATTATTTGCAATTGTTTGTTTCTCCGCAGTACTCTTTGCAGAGGATGTGATTTATTATCCGGAATTTGAAAATTCCGTGAGCTTCTATGCCTCCTTTGATACAGCGACAGCTGACGCTGATATTTCAGAGGGAAGGGAACGTCCTATAGTGGTTCTCGGCAAATTGAATTTTGCCGATGGAATCCGCGGGAAGGCTCTTTTATGCGGGAAGGGCGGCGCAAATGTCCGCTATGCCAGAAAGGATAATTTCACCTTTCAGCATCCCGGAACTCTGTTGTTTTTCTTCAAGGCTATCAACTGGAAAACAACTCCAGGTTCCCGTGTTTTCTTTACCGGAATCGAATCTGCAAAAGGATTTTTCGGTTTGCAGATTCCCGGCTGGCCCAAAGAAGTCTGCCCCTGCAGCCGTCCTTTGCATACCATGTTCCTGTACAGCAAAAAAATTCCGGGAAAGACCTTTTCTGCCAAACTTCCCGGAGGCGAAGCAGAATGCGGAAAGTGGCACATGATCGCGTTTTCATGGGCTCCCGGACAGCTGCGTGTCAACATGGATAATCAACCGGGGAAAACATATCAGATCAATTTTGACTTGACTGATGATGCTTTCCCGTATGAGGTGTTTTCTGTCGGTTCTCAGGCAGACCGCAATTTCCTGCTTGATGAATATACGGTTTACAACCGTCGTTTATCCGATGGTGAAATTGCCGAAATTTTCAACAAGTACATGAGAAACGTGAAAAAGTGAGATCGTAAGAGATGAAAAACGGATTTTGTCTGTTTCTGTTCCTCTGCACAGCATTTTGTTTTGCTGAAATTCCGCAGTCCATCATGATGGAATCCGGCAATATCCGTGTCCGGCTTGACGCAAAAAAACGCTGGAATATCAATCGGATCGAATACTGTAATGAACTGCTGGGAAAGGATTCTTCCGGCGCTCATTACGGTATGACATGCCGTCCGCGACACTTGAAATATGCTGTCGGATCCGGACATGAAGAAACCGGGTTCGGGGAAAAGGTCGTCAGTATAAAATTTTTTGCTGATGATAAAGAAGTCTTTCCGGAAAAAAATGTTGTCATCCGTGGAAAAAAACTGAACGTCGAAAAAGTTTCAACGGTTCTCAGTCTTACTGTAAAGTACCGCTTTACAATAGAAAATGATATGATTGAGGAGTTCGCTGAAGCTGTTTCTGATGCAGATATGAATTTGCATCATCTTTATTTTTTCATGCATCCGTGGGAACCCCGGTTTACCGATTTGCATCTTTCCGGTGATGAGCTGGGAAAACGTGTACTGCCACTCCAATCGAGCAAGACTTTTGTGAACCGGAAATTTGTTCCTGCTGCAGCGTTTTATGACAAAAAATCAGGATTCGGAGTTGTGACCGTTTACAGAAATCTCAAAGGCGGAAAACAGTTGATGCGTTTCATCTGGGATCGTCCGCAATACCGCAAAGATTATCTGTGCGATTATTTTATGTCAGTTTTACCGAAAGGACATATTATTGCTTACGAATCGAAAACCGGATTTTTCTGTCAGTCAGACCGGGAAAAATTACATTCTGAAGTAGAAAAATCACTTAAGAAACTGGAAAATAAATAACAAAACAGGTGTGAAAATGAAAAAGTTATTTTCATTGATGTTGCTGTCAGCCGCAATCGGAAGTGTCAGCGCAGTTGATCTTACACAGGGGATCACCCATTTCAAAGATCAGCCTTACTGGGGCGGAAAAGCCAAGGTCATCACTGTTGACGGAAAAAAAGTTCTGGAACTTACTTCCTCAGTCAAGGGCAGCCGTCATTTCGGACGAGCCTTTGCGATTTACTCTGCCAAAGAGAAATTTTCTGCACAGGAAAAAATCATTGCAACGGCAAAAGTGCGCGGAAAAGGAAAGTTTTTCATCGGTATTTTGAAATACCGTCCGAACAACGGAATGCCGATCACCGTTCTGGTCGAGCCGATCGAGCTTACAGAACAAGCCAAAGATGTAAAATTTATTTTTGAAATGGGAGATGTCTTTGACAGAGTTTTCCCGTTCGTGCAGGTGCAGGGCGAAGGCATTGCATATATTGAATCTTTCAAACTTGAAAAAACGATTGATGCATCTCTGAAGCCGACCCCGCTTGCAGCTGCTTCAAACAATGCAGCTGTCAGCCAGGCAAAACCCTCTTCCTCTGCAAACAAAGTGCTGGTTTCAACGATTACGTCTTTCTACGGTCAGCCTTACTGGGGCGGCAAGGCAAAAGTCGTTACAGTAAACGGAAAAAAAGTTCTTGATATTGAATCCACTGTCAAAAACGGACGCCATTTCGGACGAGCCTTTGCTCCTTTCTGGGTCAAGGACCTGTATCTTCCGGAAACAAAACTCCATGCAAGTGTCAAAGTCAGCGGAAATGGAAAATTCCTTGTCGGACTTTTGAAATACCGTCCGAAACAGGGGGCTCCTGTATCTTCCAATGGTAAGGTCGTCGATCTTTCAGCAGAAGCAAAAGAGTTCAAATTTGATTTTGAAATTGAAGATTTGTACGAAAAAGTTTATCCATTCCTGGAAGTGCAGGGGGCAGGAAATGTCCGTGTTGAATCTTTCAAATTGGAAAAAATCGGCGTGAAAAATGTTAAGATTACAGCTGAAACACCGCTGCAGATCATTGTTGATAAACAGATTTCCAAGCCCGTCGAATTTTCAACTTCTGTCAAAAATGACAATGTTTATGTTGTGAAATTCGGCAAAAAGAATTCTGTTGAAAAGATAAAAAGCAATAAAGACGGGAATCTTACGGTTCCTGCTGCTCAATATCCTCTCGGCACAAACCACGTTTACGCTGCCTCAAAAGGTGTTGGTGTTCCTTGCTATATCAGTGTTGTCAGTGCAGATGAGTATGCAAAGAGTGATGCGATTGCCCGTACAATCAAACTGAAAAAGCCGATCAGAGTGCTTTTCCTCGGCGACTCCCTTTCCGATTACTATCGCGGTTATAATTACATCGACAGAGTGAATTTCTGGCTGAATAAATATAATCCCGGAAAATTCACATTCCATAATGCCGGTATTGGCGGAGATTTTCTGGAACGCGCTTCAAACCGAATGGAAGCTGAACTCAAATATCAGAAAAAATGGATGTACCGTCAGGAAATGTACAAAGGCATTTTCAAAGATGAATATGATTATGTCTTTCTCTGGCTCGGACAGAACGATACCCGCTGTATGCGGAATCAGGGATACAAAGTTCCTGAAACAACACAGGAAGAACAGAATAAGTATCTGACTCTTATGCTGAACCGTCTGAAAAAACATTGTCCGAAAGCAAAAGTCGTTCTGATTGCTCCGTCTCCCTCCGATGAAGCTTTGTTCCTGAACCGTGAGAAAACCTGGGCAAAAAGCCGCAATATTGCATTCTACGGAAAAACTGAATTTGTGAATGCATACGATGCTTTCAACCGTCAATTCTGCAAAAAACATAATCTTGATTATATCGATATGCTGACAGCGATGCGCAGCATTTCTCCCATCAAAGAGCTTTATGTCAGTGACGGCGTTCATTTGAGTGATAAAGGCGGAATCCTTGCTTCCGATGAAATCCTCAAATTCTTTGCAGGAAAATTCAAATGATTGCATACATCCCCGAATAAAAAACGTTGAAACGGACAGCCTGTTATAATGATCATGTTATAACAGGCTGTATATTTTTCTGCTTGAAAAATAGAATCCCGGTGATATAGTAATCGGTAATACAACGAACCAAAACTGCAAAAAATATAAAATACTTTCGGAGGAAGAAGGCTGTTATGGTGGTTTATTTGGAATGCAATGGGAATCCGGTAGAAAACCGTGAAAAACTGCAGCAGGCCCTTGATCTTGGAGGAACTGTCCATGTTCAGAATCCCGGAACTTATGATGTTTCCGGAACTCTTTTTATTGATGACAATACCGCGCTTTTGTTTGATCCCGGTATTACCATAAAACGTTCTGATGCAGAAGCAAAAAATCACCCTTTTATCGTAAACAGAGGAACCTTTACAAATAAATGGAATCATAATATCCGGATAGAAGGATTGCATTTGATTACCAATCATGTTGATCCGGATCATTTTTCGATTTATCCCGGACTTCGCGGTCACCTTGCTTTTTTAAGAATCCGTGATTTGGTTATCCGTGACTATGAATGTCTTGATCTGACCAAACTCGGCTACGGAATCCATGTTTGCAGTTTTGAAAATCTTTTTTTTGAACAACTTCATATAGAAGGTGATAAAGATGGTGTTCATCTGAGCGATGGAAGAAATTTTGTTATCCGGGATTCCAGAATAGGAACTTCCGATGACGGGATTGCGTTGAATGCTTATGATTATTCCCTTTCTACAGCTACTTACGGATTGCTGGAAAACGGGGTCGTTGAAAATTGTTATGATCTTGATGTTCATAAACAGACCGGAAATTTCTGCCGGATGCTGGGCGGATGCTGGACAGATTGGTACTCCGGAATGATCGTTCAAAACAGCACTTTGGCTGTGTATGACGGACATCTTTACAGTGTCGCTCTTCCTCTTCCGCCGATTCCGCATGATCCGCCACTGACTTCAACGGTTCCCCCGACACATAAAGAGGGAATTCAAGAATTTGGAGGAATCCCGTGGCGTTATGTGAAGCCCCATAACGGAGAATACGAGGCAAGCTGCCGGAATATTACTTTCCGCAATATTCATTTACAGAAACCCCGTTTCGGTTTTGGATTCACATTTGAGCAGGGATTGTGGGCGGAAAGTGTACCCAAAGGGATGAAAATGCCTGTTATCAGCAATTTACTTTTTGAAAATATTATTGCAGAATGTGATTTGATGTATGTATTCGGCGGATTGCACCCCGCTGTGAATATACAAGTCAATGATTCCGTTCTGAGCAGTCCAACAGTGATCGCTTCTGTTGTGAAAAATCAGAAACCTGAAGACTATCCTCTTATGGACTTTACTTTCCGGAATGTAACGTACCGTACTTCTGCCGGTTATACACAGGAAGTTGCCCCCGGAAGAAAAATTTTAGTCAAACAGCTCTGACCCCGTACAGGTTGGTAAATCCTTCTGTTGTTATTGTCCCGGAATTAAGGGAAAAGTATGAATGAAAAATGCAAATCAAATAGAGTTTGATTTTAAGAATTTCACTGCGAGAGTGGCAGAATTGAACCGACTGCACAAAGAACTGCATGATTTGAGTGAGCTGCGTTTACGTACCGGAAAAGAGGAAGACATCGCCCGTTGGGAACTGGCTGTAAATAAGTGGAAAGAGTTTTCCGGCTTCGGTTGGCCGGAGACAAAGTTTTATCTTTTTGAAAACCGGGAATTTCTGGCTGCACTTTCTTCCGGCGATGCCGATGCAAAAGAAACTGCCATAAAATTTCTGGAATTTGATCCCTATTACTATCGCAGCGGATACATGAAAAGCAAACTGCTGGTACGCTTGAAGCATCTCAAGCTGACAGCATCAGAAGTCAGACGTTTGCAGAAGGTCGTTTGCAATGCCATCCTTTCCCCCTTGCCAAAGATTGAATTCAAAGACTATTCCAGATTACTGAAAAATATCGGCACACCGGAATTCTTTCAAAAAATACAAAACATGTCAGTTCCGGATATTTCCTATCTGCAAAACCGCAAAACATGCTGTCTGCAGAACGTTTATTGGAAATAACCAATAAAACGTTATTTTGATTTTTGTATGCAAAGCGCTGTTCCCCATACAGGTTGGTAAATCCTTCTGCTATTTTAACTTTAAGATGGGGCTGTTGCAAAACCTGAAATTTGAAAGCACATTTTCGTACGGAGAAAACGGAGTGTACTGAGTGTACGGAGGCATTTTTGGTTATTACCGACCGATTTCTCAAAAGAAATAAAAATTTTTCTCTTG
>JAFVTF010000112.1 GCA_017503375.1 Lentisphaeria bacterium
CGTTACCCAAGAGAAAAATTTTTATTTCTTTTGAGAAATCGGTCGGTAATAACCAAAAATGCCTCCGTACACTCAGTACACTCCGTTTTCTCCGTACGAAAATGTGCTTTCAAATTTCAGGTTTTGCAACAGCCCCTTTTGATTTTTATAAATTATCTTAATGTTAATTTTACAATGACCGGATAATGATCGGAAGGATAACCTTCCTGAAATTTTGTATCATCGGTCCAATGTTCCAAAACCTTGAAATCTTTGGAGACAAAGATATAATCGATTGGAACTTTCCTTTCGTATTTTCCAAACCCATGGAAAGTTCCTGGAGGTCCTTTGTGTTCAGATTCGGAAACTTTAGCGGAATCATCCAGAAGAGAAGACGCTGTCTGATAGGTTTTTGAATCAGGTGTTGCATTGAAATCCCCGCTGATAATCAGGGGAACGCCCGGCATATTCTGTTTTGCATGATTAACCAGTAATTCGATTCCCCTGATTCTTGCTTCTTCACTTCTGTGATCCAGGTGTGTATTGTAATAGATAAATTTCTTCTTACTCTTTTTATCCAGGAACAATCCCCATGTGGCGATTCTGGGGCATGCGGTTTTCCATGATTTGAACCCTGGGACATCCGGCTTTTCAGAAAGGCCGAAGGTTCCACCTTTCAGTAGTTCAAAACGATCTTTTCTATAGAGAATTGCGGAATATTCTCCTTTTTCTTTGAAGTCCTCTCGCCCTCCACCGATATATTGGTATTCTCCGGATTCCACAAGATCATCCAATTGATGTTTCACAGCTTCCTGAACGCCGAAAATATCAAATCTATTCTTTTGGATCACATCAATACAACGGGTTTTCCGTTCCTGCCAGGAGTGGGGTGTTTTATCAACCGGACAGCGGACATTGAACGTTGCCAGCGTAAAGGGATCCTCTGTAAATGAGCTGAAAAGCCAGGTGAAAAACAGATAGATGGAAACGAACATAACTTGAACTCCTTTGATTTTTTTTGTGAGATTTTGCAAATATATCACAGAATCCATTGAAAATCAAACGGAGAATTTGCAGTTTTTCCGCAGTCACTATGGAAAATTTCCTGTTTTTACGGAATTATGAGGCGAAAAAACGCAAAAAAAGTTTTTCTTCTGCAGGAATTGACTTTTAATTTACGGAATATGTGCTATATTATTTGATAATATACTTCATGATAACAGGAGAATATGGAAATGCTTTTGGAAATGCTGAAAGGAAAAATTCATCGTGCCCGGATCACACAGTGCTATGTGGACTATGAAGGAAGCCTTGAAATTGATATTGAACTGCTGGAAAAAGCAGGGATTCTTCCTTATGAGAAAATTCTTGTGGTGAATGCTACCAATGGTTCCAGATTGGAAACGTATGCGATCCCGGGCAAAGCAGGTTCCGGAATTTTCTGTCTGAACGGGGCTGCTGCTCACCGCGGAAGCGTCGGGGATATCATAACTATCATGTGTTTCGCCAATTTTACGCCAGAGGAAGCCGCTGTATTCCGTCCAAAAGTGATTGTTATGGATGAAAAAAATCAGGTTGTTGCGGAACGTCTCGGCCGCGAAACCATCGGTTGATCCGGTATGCTTTCTTTTCGGGATACCCACTGTCATTTTGCCGATGAATCCTTAGCAGAACGGGTTTGTGCGGAATCATTGGAATCTGGAATCGCCGGAATTCTGGCATGTGCTTCCAGTATTCCGGATGCTTGCATGCTGTGCAAAGCTGTTCAAAAGATTCCGAATTTGTGTTTTGCTGCTGGGGTTCACCCCCACGAAGCAGAATCTTTTGATGGAAATTTTTCCTGTTTCCCGGAATTTTTGTCTACCGGAAAACTCCGTGCTGTCGGTGAAATCGGACTTGATTTCTATTATGATTTTGCCGACCATGAAAGCCAGATCAGAGTTTTTTCCAAAATGCTGGAGCTTGCTTTGAGTATGGATCTTCCGGTTTCGGTTCACTGCCGGGATAAAGAAGATTCCGAAGCGGCTTACGATATTGCATATCAGTACTTGAAAGATTTTTCCGCTGACGGCGGACGTTTTGTGATTCACAGTTACAGCGGTTCCATGAAGTATATGGAACTCTTTTCCGGACTTGGTGCATGGTTCGGGGTGAACGGAATGATCACATTCAAAAAAGCTGAAAATATCAGAACATTGGCGAAAGAATATCCGACAGAGAAAATTCTGTTGGAAACAGATTCACCATACCTTGCTCCGGCTCCGTTCCGGGGAAAAGAAAATACACCTGCTTATATTCCATTGATCGCAGAAGCCCTTGCAGCAGTCCGCCAAGTTACTCCGGAAGAGATCAGCACTCTGACAAATAAAAACGCTGCAGTTCTCTTTTCCATCTGATTCTGTTTCGTAAACAGCAGCATACAAATTCTGTGTTTTTCCGTGGTTTCAGCGGTTCCCTGTGTTGAAAAACTTCTATTTGAGAGTATATTTCCCATTATCAACGAACAGGCGGAATATTATGGAACAGATTCTTATTACAGGCGGTACAGGATTTTTCGGAAAATCTCTGCTGAAAGCAGATTTGTTTTCTGAGAATACGCATCTGTTCCTGCTTTCCAGAAACGGACTCCGTCAAAAAATCAAAACAAAAGCAAAAATCACTCATATTTTCGGTGATATCAGAACGGTTGATCTGCAGGGGTTCACTTTTGATTCCGTGATCCATGCCGCGGCACCGTCGGGAGGCGGCGCAAGCGAAGAAGAGATGTATTCCATTCTCACAGACGGAACAAGACATCTTCTGGAAGAACTGAAAAAGCTCGGAACCGTCAAACGAATGCTGTATGTCAGTTCCGGAGCGGTTTACGGAAAACAGGATGTTGATTTTGTGACAGAAACCGCTCCGCTGAACCCGGTTACTCTTTATGGAAAAGGGAAAACCGAAGCGGAACAAATGTGTTTGCAGTCCGGAATTCCCTGTGTGATTGCCCGGTGTTTTGCGTTTGTTGGAGAATATCTCCCCCGAAATGCCCATTTTGCAATTGGAAATTTTCTTGCGGACCTGGAAGAAAAGCAAACCATACATATCAATGGAGACGGAACACCGCTGCGGTCATATCTTTATGCCGATGAACTGGCGCAATGGCTGATCGCATTGCTGAGAGAGGGCAGAGCGGGAGAAGCCTATAATGTCGGTTCCGAAGAAGCGGTATCCATCCGGGAACTGGCTGAAATCATCGCAGCCCGCACGGAACCGCCGCTGAAAATTGAAATCAAAGGAGTTCTGACCGGAGAAAAAGCGCAGAGATATCTTCCATCCACGGAAAAGATCCGGAAAGAATTGAATCTTCCGGTCCCCCGCTCCCTGCAGGAAAGTCTGGATATTCTTGCCCCCCGTAATGATTACTCTGAACGGGATTTATGGCTTGGGATGGATGATACTGCTCTTTCTGCAGAATGTCTTCTGGATTTTCACAAAGCCTCCGGCAACGGTGGACAGCATGTGAATAAAACATCTTCCGCAGTAAGAATCAAACATGAAAAGAGCGGAATGGAATCTGTTTGCGCCGAACACCGTTCCCAGCACGACAACCGCAGGTGTGCGCTGGAATATTTGCGGCACAGGATTGCATTGAATATCCGGCGTCCGGCAGACCCGGAATTCAAGATCGGCGAGCCGCCGGTTTCCATGAAAAATCCTGCGTATCCGTTATGGATGGCAAAACTGCTGGATGTGTTTGCAGAATCGGAACTCAATCCGCGTCAGACAGCTGAAAAATGCGGAACCGGAAGTACAAAATTAATCAAACTGTTTTACCGGGACAGTTCTCTGTGGCAGCATGTTCAGAACATGCGGGTCTCAGCCGGACTTTCCCCGTTGAAATCCCCGGAGAAATAAATCATGAAAGTTGTTGTCAAACTTGAAATCTCTGCAGGAAAGATTCCGGAAGATCCTTCTGACTTTTTGCGGAAACGTACCGTTCAGGCATGCGGGATCGCCTCTGCCAATCTTTTGAATTACCGTATTCTCAAACGGAGTCTTGATGCCCGGAAAAAGCCGGATGTCAAGGTGATTTACTCCGTTCTTGCCGAATTGAAAGATGGAACGGTTCCTGTGAATGCAACGGAACCGGCACCGCCGGAAACAGAACTCTGGAAACTTCCGGAAGTCAAACATCCGGTTCAGAATCCGGTGATCGTGGGTGCAGGTCCTGCCGGATTGTTTGCCGGACTTGTCCTGGCGGCAGCCGGATGCAAACCGATCATTGTGGAACGGGGAAAAGATGTTGACCGCCGGAAAGCGGATATTGAGCAATTTTTTCTTGACAGACAGGTTAATCCGGAAAGCAATTTTCTGTTTGGCGAAGGCGGTGCAGGCACTTGGTCCGATGGGAAACTGTTCACCCGTATCCGTGATCCGAGATGTGATTTTGTGCTGAAAGAATTTGTGGAAGCCGGAGCGATTCCGGAGATTTTATACTATGCTCATCCTCATCTGGGTTCAGATCAGCTGCCGGGAATCATTGCAAACATAAGGAAAAAGATCATTGCACTGGGCGGAACGTTCTTATGGGACACCCGCGTGGAATCAGTGAATCCCGGAATTGAATTTGAATATCTGACACTTTCCAACGGAGAAAAACTTCATGCACCGGCAGCGATCATCGGCTGCGGACACAGCGCAAGAAAGCTGATTGAGAATCTGACGAAATACGGAGTGAAGTACCGGATGAAAGGATTTCAGCTTGGCTGCCGTATCGAACACCCCAGCGGTTTTATCAACCGTGCCCAGTTCGGAGTGGAAACACCCTGTGCTGCATTGGGTGCCGCTGAATATACCATGTCATCCCGTCCGTTCGGAGCGGGAAACGGTGCAACAACATTCTGCATGTGTCCGGGAGGAGAGATCATTCCAGCGGTCTGCGAGGCGGGAAGACTCTGCACAAACGGCATGAGCAATGCCGCACGTGACGGAGCATTTTCCAATGCGGCGATCGTCACGACATTGCAGGAAGGTTTGTTCCGGACTCCGGCAGAAGCCTTTGCATTTCTGGAAGAGATCGAAACTGCGGCATATCAGTCAGGCGGGAAAGATTTTACAGCCCCGGCTCAGCGGGCAATGGATTTTGTATATGGAAAAACCGGTTCCCTGCCCCGGGAAACCAGTTACCGCTGCGGGATCGTTCCCCGCAGATTGGATGCGTTATTGCCGGATCCGGTCAGATTTTCCATTTCCGGAGCGTTGCGGCATTTTGACAAAATTTGTAAAGGTTTTGCAAAAGAAGGAACGCTGATCGGAATTGAAAGCAGAGTTTCCAGTCCGGTCCGCTTTGAACGTGATCCGGAAACTTTGATGTCCTCCATGAAACATTTGTATCTTGGCGGAGAAGGCGGAGGCTGTGCCGGCGGAATCGTTTCTGCTGCAGTCGATGGTATCAAACTTGCCGAAGCTCTTTTGCTGGCAAAACGGTAAACTTAATATCAAGAGAAAGCTGAATCATGAAATTTTTCTTTCGTTTTATTCACAAGCTCAGCCGGATGCATAAAAAATTCACTACTAAGCTCCGCAGTTATTATTATGCATCTCTTTTCCGTTCCTGCGGGAAACCTCTGCCGAAAATCTCGCCTTATGTGATCATTTCATCCCCGAAAAATCTTTCCTGCGGGAAATCATTTGTTGTTCAACCGCAGGTTTATATCATTGCCCGGGGCGGTGTGACGATCGGGGATATGGTCGTTATCAGTGCCGGTGCTAAAATTCTCAGCAGTTCCCAGAAAATCGAAGATGGAAAAGTGACCCGGCTCCATACGCATAAAGAAGTGAAAATCGGAAACAATGTCTGGATCGGAGCAGGCGCAATCATCTGTCCGGGAGTCACGATCGGAGACAACTGTGTGGTTGCCGCAGGAGCCGTTGTAACAAAAGACCTTGAGGGCGGTTATCTTTATGCGGGAGTTCCTGCAAAACAGATAAAGCCCCTCAAACAGAATTGAAATTTTCATGCGGCTCTGGCAATATCACCAATCCTGTGCTATATTACCGATGAATAACGAAAGGATTATAAACTTATGAAAAACGAAATTGCTATTCTTCTTGCAGACGGTTTTGAGGAAATCGAAGCTCTTGCCCCTGCTGATATCTGGCGCAGACTCGGGTTGACTGTCAAACTCGCCGGAGTTACCGGAAAAATTGTCACCTCTACACGCGGAATTCCTGTAACGGCTGATCTCATGATCTCAGAACTCAACGCGGATGATCTTCAGCTTGTCTACCTGCCCGGCGGATTGCCCGGAGCAACCAATCTCCGCGATGATTCCCGTGTGATCGAACTTATTCAGAAAGTTCATGCTGACGGCGGATTCGTCGGAGCGATTTGTGCCGCGCCCATCGTGCTGGCAAAAGCCGGACTTTCCAAGGGTCGCAAGGTCACTGGATATCCGACAACGGAAGACGGCGTTGACGGTCTTGTTTATACCGGAGAGCTGACCGAAGATTCCGGCGACCGCATCCTGACAGGAAAAGGCCCCGGCGCAGCAATTCCGCTGGCATTCCGCATCGCCGCCGCTCTCGGAATCGCCCCTGACGCATTGAACAAACTCAAACAAGGGATGTTCCTCTGATATGGCATTATACGAATTACTGAAAAAAGACCCGACCTCCATGGCGCGTCTGGGGAAAATCCATACGCATCACGGAGATATTGAGACACCTATCTTCATGCCTGTCGGAACCCGGGCAACCGTGAAAGCAATGTCACCCCGGGAACTGGAAGAGGAAGAGGTTCAAATCATTCTGGGAAACACCTACCACCTGATGCTGAAACCGGGAAAAGATCTGATCCGGAAAGCTGGAGGTCTTCACAAGTTTGAAAACTGGAAACGTCCGATTCTGACTGACAGCGGCGGATTTCAGGTGTTCAGCCTTTCCAATCTGCGGAAAATGAAACCGGATGGAGTGGAGTTTGCCTCTCACATTGACGGCTCCAAACATTTTCTGGGGCCAGTGGAATCCATGGCGATCCAGCGGGCTCTCGGCTCTGATATCGTGATGGCATTCGATGAATGTACGCCTTATCCCTGCACTTATGAAGATGCGGAAAAATCCTTGAAACAAACGCTCCGCTGGGAACTGATGTCCAGAGAACAGCCTTTGGATCCCCACCAGTTCCGGTTCGGGATCGTTCAGGGATCTGTCTATCACGATCTGCGGAAACATTCTGCGGAAGAACTGGTCAAAATGGATTTCGACGGTTATTCCATCGGCGGATTGAGCGTGGGAGAACCGGAAGAAATCATGTTTGAATGTGTGGAACGTGTCACACCGTATCTTCCGGAAGACAAGCCCCGTTATCTGATGGGAGTCGGAACACCGAAACAGATTTACGAAAATGTCCGCCGCGGGATCGACATGTTTGACTGTGTTATGCCCACCCGTCTGGCGCGGCATGGTTCAGCCTTTATCAAAGGCGGGATCACCCTCCCGGTAAAAGCCGGAAAGTATTTTGATGATTTCACGCCCATTGATGAAACCTGCACCTGTTATGCATGTCAGAATTTCACAAGAGCCTACATCCGTCACTTATTGAATGTCAATGAAATATTGGGTGTCCGTCTTCTGACCATTCACAATATTCATTACTTTATGGATTTGATGAAACGGATCCGGAAAGCGATCGCCGAAGGAACGCTTGATCAGATGGCTTCAGAATTTATTTGATCGACCAGAGGCATATCTGTTTTTCCGGAAACAGATATGCCGGAAATTATTATTCCGGAAGCTCTCCGGTAAAACGGAAAACTTCTTCTGTCTCGGCATTCAATTCATCGAAAAATGTCTTCATAAACGTTCCGCGCTGAACTGCAAGAGCCTTTCCGGAATCTGTCAGCATCCGTCCGGGAACATTCCGCAATTTCACCAGATATTCCCGGTAACCGGTATCTTCCGGACCGTATTCTGCCCCCTCAAGAGCCTGCTTTTCTGTATTATGAATCCTTGCCCCGACATGGGAGGCGAAATGAAATGTCCGGGCGATTCCGACAGCTCCGATGGAATCCAGTTTATCGGCATCGTAAACGATTTTTTCTGCCAGTGTTTCCGGCGCATTTTTTCCGCGATAACGGTGTTTTCCCACACATTCTCCGACAGCATGAAGGAACGGTTCATCAGTACATCCCAGTTCCCTCAGAATCGCAACCGATTTTTCTCTGCCCAGTGCGGCATGACAAACCGTCCCTTTTCCGGAATCTTCTTCCGGTCTGGCACAATCGTGAAGCAATGCGGCAAAACGCACGATCCGGAAAGATTCTTCATCATCGGATGGCAGTTCCATTTCTGCAATTTTACACGCATTGACGTAAACGCGCATAGTGTGGTCAAGGTCATGACCGCCCCTTACGCCGGAAAAAATAACGCGTACCCGTTCGAGTACGCGCTGAAAAAGCTGTTCTTGCATAGATTATTCTTCTTTTGTCTGTTTCGGATCACTGGTTTCCAGAGTCTTCTTCAGCTCAAGCTGATGGGAGTGACGGTTTTTCGGAATCACAGTCAGCCAGGAATGCTCGTCCAGCGGGAAGATCTGATAATGTTTTTCATCTTCAGCCCGGTCATAACCGATCACGGTATTGGGCGGGATCACGTTATGTTTATCAATGATACAATTCCGGATTCTGCTGTGTTCACCGACGGAAACATCGTTCAGCAGAATACAGTTGTGAACTGTTGCATAGCTGTGAACCATGACGGAGTTGAACAACACCGAATTGGTAACGGTACTGCCGGAAACGATACAGCCGTCGCAAACGATGGAGTTGATCGCCTTTCCGATTCTGCGCAGACCGTAAGTATCAACTTCTTCATTATGAACGAATTTCGCAGCAGGCAAACTGAAATGATAGTTGTAAATCGGCCATTTGTCATTATAGAGATCCAGCTGCGGACAGGTGGAACGCAAGTCCATATTTGCTTCAAAATAAGCCTTGATGGTTCCGACATCCCGCCAGTAGGGCTTGCCGCCTGCAGGCTGTCCGGGAATCTTGTTGTCATAGAAATTATAAGCAAACAGCCGTTTGGTCTCTACAAGACTCGGGATGATATCTTTCCCGAAGTCATGACTGCTGGTCTTGTGTTCATAGTCATTTTTCAGGAGGGAAATCATATCTTTTGTGTTGAAAATATAATTACCCATGGAGGCAAGACACATATTTTTATCATTGGGCAGCGGAGTGGGATTTTCCGGTTTTTCCTGGAACCCGACGATCCGCCAATCCTTATCCACCTGAATCACACCGAACTGGCGTCCTTCCGAGATGGGAACAGGAATCGCCGCAACCGTTGCAATGGCATTGTTGCAGGCGTGAAAATCAATCATCTGGCTGATATCCATTTTGTAAATATGGTCGCCGCCGAACACAGCAACCAGGTCCGGATTGAAATCTTCGATCAGGTGCATGTTCTGATAGATTGCATCAGCTGTTCCGCGATACCAGGTTCTATCCTGTGTCTGCATCTGAGCTGGGACAGGAATGATGAAGCTGCCGCGGACCTGAGTGTTGGAAATGTTCCATCCGTTGATGATATGCTCCATCAAACTCTGGGATTTGAACTGGGTCAGAACGAAAATACTGTTGATTCCGCTGTTCACAAAGTTACTGAGGACAAAGTCAATGATTCTGTATTTCCCACCGAAAGGGACTGAAGGTTTTGCGCGCTGATCTGTGAGGGGAGCAAGACGGGTTCCTTCGCCGCCGGCGAGGATCATTCCAAGTACAGACATTCTCATATCATTGATTCCTTCTGAAAAATTTTATTTTCCCCTTGCCCCAAGACTGTCTGCGGAATACCATCCGGGGGTGCAGATCATATTTCGCAACCAGTCTTTCCTAAAAGGAAAGGGACCGTCTTATTATAGCACAGTTTCAAAAAAGAATCAACCTGATTTTTCAAATATTTTCAAAATAATTGTTAAATTTGCGAAGGAAACCGTTAAAAAATTGTCCCTTCAGCTCAGGAAAAAGATAATCAGAACATTTCAAACGCTTTTTGCGGTCCAATTCCAGAAAACGGAATCGGAACTGAGATGCAGCTTTCTTCTGACCAAGACGGATTGCATATTCTCCAAGATAATAAGCTGCTGTCACAGAGTTCTCTTTCCATAATGCCTGCCAGTATTTCAGATTCTTTCCCGGATTCTCTTTTTCCAGGAAAAGACTGTACAACTCTTTCACAACAAGTTCTTTCCCATAATGTTGCAGCAACTTTGCAGCACAATCTTTTGCAACTGTCTTGTTTTTATAATCCCCTGCAAGATACCGCCGGACATATTGCGCCTGAGCAACAGGAAGTTTTTCAGCAGCCTGCTTCATCATCTGTTCCGATTGCATTTTTATCGAATCATTGAGTTTCAAATATGGATTCAACAGGGATTCAGCATATGCAAACGCATAGCGGGGCTCATTTGTTCTGCCGTATTCAGAGTAAAGACGGAACAAGGCCTGTTCCCGTTTCAACGGCTCTTTGATTCCGGCAAAATGCAAAGGATACCGGCACGCATATTCCAGCTGTGATTCAAAATCCAATGTATTCAAATCATTTTTCTCATTCAGAAACGCCGGAATTGCCTCAATACATCCACCTCCGGCAGAACGTTTCATCTGCTTTTTCCGTTCGTCAGGTTCCAGAATTTTTGCATAACAGTAACGGGCATAAAAATCTCCGGAATCCGCAATCTTTTTCAACTCGTTCAGTACAGGTTCTTTTTTTGTTTTAGCTTGATACTCGAAATTTTGCAGAAAATGGGATAATGTTTCCGCATACATTTTCTGATTCCCGCCGATCCGGATCCATCCTTCCAAATCCTCCAGCAGGGAAACTTTGTTGGAAATCAGCAAGTAATTTTCCTTCACAAAATCCCGCTGTAAATCCGGAGTCGACAGATACAATCCGGCAGTGATTTTCCATAAATCAGCAGCCTCGATCACTCCATATGAAGCTGCTTTTTTCAAATATTTCAATGCTTTTTCCCGATCCGGTTTACAGCCGATGCCGCGAAGATAACAACACCCCAGTTCAAAAATCGCAGGTGCATGATCTTTCCGTTCCAGTTTCTGCAGTAATTGGAATCCGGCTTCCCAATCATTTTCTTTACCGTAAAGCAATTGAAGAGCCTGACGGAAATCTGAATCATAATGTTTGCCGGTCTTCAGAGTTAATCCCGGCTGTGCCGGACGGATTTCAGGCTTTGTATCGGATGAAAAAATTTTGAGCGGAGACAGCTCAAAATAACGGCGTTTATCAGACTTTTTATTTCGACTCCATAGAAGTGTAAAATCTGTAAATGAGATTCTCTTTTTATTTGCCGGAACCGGAACGCTCTGCTGAAATACGCCATTGAGATAAAATTCCATTACAGAACTTTTTCTGTCATATAAAAGCTGGATAAAAACAGGCGCAAACTGAATGGATTCCCGTTGAAATAATATCCCCTTATTCAACACAGACACACCTTTTTCCGGGCTGATTTTCCAGATATCTTTGACCCCGTTTCCGGAACGGACTTTCCAAAGGAAACGATAAAGCGGTTCGGAGATAATGAGATTCAAACCATTGTAATCTTTCGGCTTCACAAAGCTGTCGTGAAATCCAAAGCAGAGATTCAGAAACGGTGCAGTATTATCCCATGAATATAAATCGTAATCTTTTACGTAAGGCGACATTCTGACGGTAAATGCCAGCAGGAGATAATTTCCGGAAGCCTTTTTCATCGCTTTCTGATTCTTATAAAGGCGAACCGTCACCCCATGGATTTTATCAGATACCTGATGATCGCGGATATTGTTGAACGAGGTTTTGTAAAGTTTTCCGTAGGGAGCATCCCCTGCGACGGAAGTATTTCCGACAGGGGACCACTCCAAAGAAGAAGCATTCAGAAAAGAACATAAAAGAAGGATAAAACTTATTCCATACGATTTTATATTCATCTGAAAACACCTTTTGTTTTATGCAAAAATCTTTTCTCCGATCCATTCCACTTTTGCCGGAGCTGCAAGTTGTTCCATATCAGAAACATCGCCATATTTCAAAATAAAGGGAACCGTCATTGCCATGGTGGTGATGAGAAAATCCGTCACATCATGAGCGGACCAGTCAAAAGTCACAGGCGCAGTATCCAGAACGATTTTTTCCAAACCGCCGTACAATGCCCCGGAAAGCAACGCCGCAAGTCCCGCATCACGATAACCGTAAACAGTTACTCCGGAAGCATTTTTTGCCTCTTTCAGCCATTGTGCGATCGCTGTATATTCACGCACCCATTCTCCCATCATTGTCCAGCCGAAATACAAACAGGAACGGGAGGTATGCTGATAATCCAGTGCAATGGAAACGCCATATTCTTTCCCGCGTTCCCCGGAAGCGAACACATCAAAAACAACGACACCGTCACCCGAATCTGCACTTTCCTGAAGATATGACTGATTTTCCAATGTCTGTTTTCCGCGCGCACCGGAAAGGATCCGCCATTTTCCGTTTTTGGATTCTTTCAGTAAAGCGGGAATCGTAAATCCGTGACTTGTCCGGAAGGTAAGTTTTTCCCATCCGTCTTCATAAGATCCGCCGGAAACTGCGGAGATTTTTACCGGATAACTGTTCAATACTTTTTCCAACCCGGCCTTTTTTTCTCCGGAAGTCAACACAGCGCGTTCCGCTTTCAGTTTTTCACCGATTTTGCATCCATAAGCCTGAATTCCGTTGAGTTTTTCCGGGGCTTTTCCTTTGGGATAAACCATAGCTTCTTCCAGAGTCATGTACTGAATATCTTTCGGGATCGCCACGGGATCGCCATGTCCGATTCCTTTCAAATGACGGGTGAAGAATCCGAGCATTGCTTCCAGAGCATCGGCATAATATCCGTGATTAGTCGGGAAGATCCGGTAACTCAAATTCTCCGGAACTCCGGCATATTCCCATGCTTTCCGGGCAATTTTCCAGGTTTCCATCATTTCGGCAGGAACAAAGGTACTGTACTGATCGTAAAATGCGTTGAGCATCATGTACGCACGGGGAGCAATGCAGGAAATCAAACCGGCTTCTTCACAAATATTGAACGCATTCGGAATCGTTTCACAAGGACAGTTATGCCCCATGACAAGACAGCGGTAAGTTCCGACACTCACGCAGGAAGCAGCCGCTTTCAGACGATCATCAAAAGCGGCAGTATACATGGTCTGATTTCCCCCGCCGGATGCTCCCGTTACACCGAGATTTTCTTTATCAACGTAAGGCAGGGAACAAAGGAGGTCAACGCCTCTCATATTATCAGTGATCTGAATCCCGGCAAGAGATTCACCGAGATTGAACAGAAGATGTCCGCGGTGTCCGCCATGAAATTCCGGAACGCCGTGGACCGTGGACCGCTCCCCGGAACCGAAAGCATCCACGCTCAAACAGACGAAACCGTTTCTGGCAAGGATATGTCCGCGCTGCTGAACCCGTTCCGCAAGATGTCCGGTAATATGATGTCCGTGAACATTCAAAACTGCCGGAAAAGGACCATCACCATCGGGAATATAAAGACATGCCGTTACATAACGGTTTTCCACAGACTGATAGGAAAGTTTTTCGATTCTGTAACCGTCGCGGTAAACGGTACCGGTCACTTCCACATCCAGCGGCAGGTCATGATCAATAAAAAAGCCCATCTGTTCCCCGAGTTCAGAGAGAACTTTTTTCCGGTAAGCCTGATAATCCTGCGGGATATAATTGTTGAATGTGAATGAGTTGGCAGCTTCCAGCTTCATACGGTCCACGATCAGATCAGGCTGGGGCGTACTCCATACTTCCGGCAATTTCATTTTCATTTCACCTTTTTTGTAACTTCCCGGATCGTATCAAGATATCCGGTTCCATAAAGTTCATCCGGCAGCAATGCCATCCCTTCGGTCCATTCGTTCCATGCGTTGATGATCACGGCAGGTGCATCTTTCGCCAATGCTTTTTCCAGCATGATTCCGAACTTTTCCGGAGTGACATCTGTACAAATCGGACAATAACCGAGATTTACATAATCCATTGGGAATTTGACGGAACGGCTCCAGCGCGGGGAGACATCCAGCCCCATTGTCACACTGGGGAAATGAGGCAATCCGCCTTCTTCGATTTTTTCCCAGCAAAATTCCTGTGCTTCCATCATGCCGGAATAGTCAAACACCGGACGTTCCTGAGGAAGTTCATGATAATAAGAGGGAGCCACGATATTGTAAGCGAAAACCGCATCGAATCCGGCTTTTTTGATCTCCGGCACTCTGCCCCAGCCGCAGAAACGTTTATTGTCGTTGCAGCAGCCGATATTCATCAGAAGATAAATGCCGGGATAACCGTTTTTCTTTGCCTGATCATTCATGATCCGGACGACATCTTCCGGGGGAATAGAATCAAAGAGACGTCTGGGTGAGAAGAAAGAATAAACCGGTTTTCCATCTATTTTCCAGTAATTTTCGCAGCTGAAATATTTTTCGCAGCAGTAGTCGATCACCTGGCGCAAATCTTCTTCGGAGTGCTTGATCTCCAAATAAAGATTGCTGGATTGATTGACATTTCCATTCATAGCCTGATGGTTTTCATCATCCAGAGCGGGCCATCTGCCCCAGTTGTGATTAGCCCACATCAGAGCAAATTTCAAACGGTTCCGGTTGGGCGCATTGAGGAACGCTTCATTCAGCGGCTTTTCCAGGAATTGTTCTCCGTTGTACCAATACCAGTCAAAAAGGAATCCGGTGATTCCGCTGTCAGCAGCAATATCGATCTGTTTTGCCATCATTTCCGGATCGGATTCATCAAAGTATCCCCACAGCGGACGGCGCGGCTGGTAATGTCCTTCAAACAGAGGTTTTGTTGTTTTTACCAATTCCCATTCGCTGAACCCTTTTCCGTACCATTTTTCATAATGTTTATCCGGATGCCAGCTGGGAAAATAAATTGCAAATACTTCCTTTTTCATAAAAAAACCTTTCTCCTTAGGAGGAATACGTTTCAAATACGGAATGTTTCAACCGTGTCGTACTCCAATGTTGTTAACTTACATTCACATTATTATAATTTCAAATGGAATTTAAAAAAAATAGCGCTGTTCCCCATACAGGTTGGTAAATCCTTCTGCTATTTCAACTTTAAGATGGCATTTCGATTTTTACATCGTAAAAATCGGAATGCCGCAAAAAGGTTTGGAAAAAAGGGGTGGAGTTTGAGGAGGGGAAAAA
>JAFVTF010000113.1 GCA_017503375.1 Lentisphaeria bacterium
GCATTTTTGGTTATTACCGACCGATTTCTCAAAAGAAATAAAAATTTTTCTCTTGGGTAACGGTTGTTTTAATTACCAAACCACCTCCGTAATCTCTGTAAACTCCGTTCACTCTGTTCAAAAGACTCAATTAAAATGCGCTTTCTGTATGCAGGTTTTGCAACAGCCCCGGAAGATCAGCCGGATTGCTCCGGCTCTTTGGATTATTTTTCAATATCCTTTGCATTGTGAACCATGTTCAGGAAATCAACACGTTTTCCATCGGGATCATTGCCGAGATATTTCTTAGCCCGGCTCAGAACGGAATCGTATGATGCATTTCCTTTGTTGGGGGAATCCCTGAGGATCATGGCGAACTCTGCAACTGCGGATGCCCACTGGATATTTTCTCCGGCCTTCGGGAAAGATTTCAGCGGAAATACTCTCAATTCGCTTGCCATCTTTTTTGTAGGATTCTGATAACGGATCTTGCAGGTAAGAATCTCTTCAGATTTTCCAATAACTTTGCTCAAATATTTCAGAGGATCAACCTTTCCTGCGGAGGAAGATTTCACTCCGGCAGGGATCAATTCATAGAGAACTGTAACCTGATGTCCGACACCGACTTCACCGGAATCCTTGGTATCATCATTGAAATCTCTGTCTGCAAGTTTCCGCATTTCATATCCCAGGAGACGGTATTCGCTGACTTTTGCAGGATTGAATTCCACCTGGAACTTCACATCTTTTGCGAGAGCGAACATACGTCCGGCAAAACATGCTTTCATTGCTTTACGGGCTTCTTTCATATTGTCAAGATAGAAATAGTTTCCATTTCCTTTATTGGAAAGCATTTTCAGTTTGTTTTCCTGATAGTTTCCGGAACCGACACCGAAAGTACTGAGATAGATCATAGAATCACGTTCTTTTTCCACCATTCTGACCAATTCAGATTCTCCTGAGACTCCGACATTGAAATCGCCATCGGTAATCAGGATAATACGGTTATTTCCTTTCCGGACAAAGTGTTTATGAGCGAGACTGTAAGCAGTCTGGATTCCTGCAGAACCGGGGGTATATCCACCGGAACGGAGTTTTTTGACCAGATCTTTTGCATGAGCTTTCCGGTTTCCGCTGATTCCGTCAAGAAGAATATTCACGCCGCCGCCATAGGTGACAAGGCTGATTTTATCCTGTTTCCGCATCTGATCAATCAGAGTGGAAAGAGACTCAATGACCAAATCCATTTCGTCATACATGGAGCCGGAATTATCCACCAGGAAAACATAGTTTGCAGGCGGAAGTTCGCTCATGGGAATATCCATTCCCTGAACACCGATCAGCAGAAGTTTGTGATCCTTGTTCCACGGTGCAGGGAATGATTCATAAGTAACACTGAACTTCTCTCCGTTTTTCGGAGCAGGATAGTCATAACGGAAAGAATTGACAAACTCTTCGATTCTGACGGCATCTCTCGGCGGCATTCTGTTGGAATTGATATATCTCCGGACATTGGTATAGCTGGCCGTATCGACATCAGCCCCGAATGTGGAAAGGGGATTCCCAAGTACACGCAGGAAGGGATTTTCTTCAAATGATTTATATTGTTCTGTATTCCAGTCAGGACGTTCCCGGCTGATGGATAGTTCAGGGCTGCGGGATTTCATCACAGAATTAGTAGCTCCCCGAGACCAATCATCTGAATCTCTCGAAGAAGAATCCTCTAAATCTGAATACCGTGCATGTGCTACACCTTTACCCGCTGACATATTAGCATCAAAGCGGTCGGGTAATTGACAACCATATGTCGAGCGTCCTTGCACTGGATGAGACAATGCATGGAATATTTCACTCGCCGTATGTCCATAATAACTGACTCCGACAACAACGACGAAACATGCTGCTATGCTGGTAGTCAGCATTACCCACGGGAATTTCTTTTGGGGAACCCCGCCATCTTCCATTTTGATTCTCTGATAAAATTTGCTTTTGAATTCTTCCTTGGAACAGAATTTTTTCGTTTCAGACTTCTGATTCTGTTTCAACTGATCCAGTAATTTATCGATATTTTTCTTTTCCATAATCACAGATCCTTCAATTTGTCATATAACATTTCTTTTGCCCGACTGATGCGCCAATAAAAAGTATTAAGGTTGCATCCCAACTGTTTTGCGGCAGTATCACCTGAAACGCCGCCGTAATAAACGATTGTCAAAGCCTCCCTGTAAGTATCCGGGAGTTCCGCGATGGCTGAAGTCAGTGATTCTATCATTGCTTCATTGTCACTGTTCTCCCCATTCTCCGGAGTGTAATCTTTCAAGTTCTGAGTTTCTCTCTGCTGTTTCCGCTGCATGTCGTATGCAACGTTGACAGTGATACGGTAAACCCAGCTGGAAAGTTTGGAACGTGACTGAAAAATACTGAACCCTTTCCACGCTTTGACTAACGCTTCCTGAACGGCATCATCCGCATCAGCTGTATTCCCGAGGATGCCGTATGCTGTATTCCGCAGCATCGGCAAAGACTCCTCTATCAGCTGATCAAAAATTGCTTGTTTTGTTTTCATTTTTTCTCCTGAATTCTCTGGTAATCATTCATGAATTAATTTACCATTCTGCAAATAAGACGAATATCAACTGAAAAACTTGGTAAAAAAGAAAAAAAAGACAGAAAAAAAAACCGTTCCCGGTTATGAGAACGGTTCAGTCAAGAGAAAACTCAATTCATTTTTATCAGAGCTTCTGCGCCGGACATTCCGATGGTCACGCCCATTTCGGCAGCTTTTTCTGAACATGCTTTCACTTCTGCGGAAAGCATATCATGAAAACTGTTGACGCCGGTTACAATGGCAAGAGCATGTCCGAATTTATTCGCTGCCTCCAAGCTGAAATATCCACATCCGAGCGCGCCCGTTTCTCCGGAGATAAACAGCAGATTACAGCCCGAAAACGGAATCCGGTAGGATGTAAAATTCTGTCCGCCTACTGTGATAAGTTCCATTTTCTGTTCCTTTCTGTTCGTTGTTATATCAGCAACCCGCAAATGCGGGTAAACTCTTTCTGAGCAAAGACATCGGTCATTCCGGCAATATAATCTGCCGCAGCCCGGTAAACGCCATCTTTTTCAGCCCGTTTGACCGCAGAATTTCCCATTTCCTCAGGATTCCGTGTGTAAGCCTCAAACAGTGCCGCCATTCTGGAAAGAGACATCCCGTTCATCTTTTCCAGGTTCGGATGAAAATAGAGATTTTTGTAGAGAAAATCCCGGAGTTCCAGAGTTTCCTTCTCATATTCCGGACTGAATGAGATCAGTTTACGGTCAAGATTCCGGACTGCATCGGAATTTGCCGGGGCATATTCCGTCAATAATTTATCGGAATAGCAAATCGCATCACGGACCATATTGTCAATCAGACAGCGGATCGCATAAGATTCAAACCGTTCTGCCCCGCTGTCTGCAATCCCTGAAGCCTTGACACATTCTACGGCACGCTCCCAGACAGCCATCCCTTTCAGCATATCCGGATGAATCAGCCCGGAATCAAAACCATCATCGAGGTCATGACCGTAATAGGTCAAATCATCTGCCAGGTCTGCGATCTGCGCCTCAAGGGATTGATGCGGCGGAAGAAGCTGTCCATCCAGCATAGTCTTTCCCGGTTCCCGGTGTTTCACAAGACCTGCGCGGACTTCCCAGGTCAGGTTGATTCCGTCATAAGCAGGATATTTGATTTCCAGATAGTCCACGATCCGCAATGCCTGCAAGTTATGATCAAACCCGCCATGAGATGCCATGATTTTATTCAAAGCGCGTTCCCCTGCATGCCCGAAGGGAGTATGTCCCAAGTCATGAGCAAGAGAGATCGTTTCAGCCAGGTCTTCATTCAAATAAAGCGATCTTGCCATGGTTCTGGAAATTGCGGCAACTTCAATGGTATGGGTCAAACGGGTCCGCATGTGATCGCCGGAACCGCTCAGGAACACCTGCGTTTTGTGTTCCAGACGGCGGAATGCTTTGGAGTGAAGCACGCGGTCTCTGTCCCGCTGAAAATCTGTCCGGAAGGGATGCTGAGCCTCCGGATACATGCGCCCCTGAGACTCACTGTTTTTCACTGCATAATGCGCCAGACTTGTATTTTCATCCTGACACTGAACCCGCAAATCACAAATCATCAATTATTCTCCGTAAAAAGTTCCGGTAAATGTTTCCGCAAAAGAGCATACATCTCATCATCGCTGATGGTTGTTGTTCTGCCGGAAGCATATTCATTATCGATCCAGTTCTTGATCTCCACGATTCCGGGAGAATCTTTTCTCATTCCTATAGCGGCAGGGAATCTGGATTGCACCCAATATGCGATACCCGCCAGACCGGATGTATTGGAAACAGCCACTTTACAGGGACGGTTCAACAGTTTTTCTGTGTCGAAGATATTATAGATTTCTTCATTTTTATTCAATCCGTCTGCATGAACTCCGGCACGGGTGGTATTGAAATCATCGCCGACAAACGGATAATTTGCCGGGATATGACTGTTCATGTTCCGGTAAAATTCTGCCATATCGGTGATGGCAGTCGTGTCGGGACCGTCTTCTCTGTGTCCGGCAAGACTGAGCCACTGGATCACCATTCCTTCCAGTGGCGGGTTGCCTGTCCGCTCCCCGTAACCGAGAAATGTGGAATTCACGCTGGCACAGCCGTAAAGCCATGCACAAACGCCATTGGCTGAAACATGATGAAAATCATTGTGTCCATGCCATTCCAGCTGACTGCTTGCCACATCTGTTTCATGACGGATCATTGTAAGCATGGAGGGGATTCCTCTGGGGACAGGCACTTTTTCATAAGGCAGACCGTAGCCCATGGTATCGCACAAACGGAATTTGACATTGATTCCGGCAGATTTTCCCATTTCATCCAGTTCATTGATCATGGGGATCACAAAGCCTTCAATATCGGCGCGGGTAACATCTTCCAGATGGCAGCGGGGAACGATTCCCTGTTCTAGAGCAGCGGAAACAACATCCTTATACGCGTCCAGTGCCTGACGTCTGTTTTTTCTGAGTTTCAGGAAAATATGATAGTCGGAACAGGATGTAAGAATACCTGTTTCTTTAAGCTGCATTGCTTTTACCAGTTCAAAATCTTTGCGGACAGCCCTGATCCATGCGGTGATTTCCGGAAAACGGAATCCGAGTTCCTGACATGCCTCCACTGCTTTCCGGTCATTTTCGCTGTAAAGAAAGAATTCGCTCTGACGGATCAAACCGCATTTTCCGCCGAGACGGTTCATCAGTTTATATAACGTCACGATCTCTTCCACGGTATAAGGTGTTCTGGATTGCTGACCATCACGGAACGTGGTATCAGTGATCCAGAAATCTTCCGGCAAAGCCTGTTCTGCAGGCGGAGCATCCAATCGGAATGCCGGAACAGTATGGTAAGAGAATATATCGCGTATCAAATTGGGTTCAGCAACATTTTTCAACGTTTTTTTCATGATAGTACCTCATTTTCAACATCCGGGATATGCCGGATAAGAAATTTATTTGGAAATGCGGGGACGGAATCGGGCCCGTTTAAGGATATTGGTCCGTGTTTCAGCAGTTCCAGCGGGAATAATCTGATATTTTTCCAACATTTTCAATGCAGATTCAGCATTTTCAATATGTTGTTTCACAGGCCGTTTTTCAGCGATGGAATAAATTGCCTCAGCTGCTTTCGCCACCCACAGACGGCTGGCAGGCGTATTGAATGATGATGGCAGGTAGAGAACTTTTTTGTACTGCTCTATCGCCAGATCATCATTTCCGGATAACTCAGCAGAACGTCCGAGCTTATACAGAGTCATCGCACGCAAGCCGCTGTCCAAATCGGAAGTTTCAAGAATTTTCTGATAAAACTGCAGCGCATCTGCATAAGTTTTGCCTTCCTGATTTTTTCCGGCAAGAATAAAACAGCAGTCTCCAATTGAACCGTAAGCGGCATTCCGGAGAAAACTGTCCGGGGCGAAAGAAAGAACTTTTGTGTAACTTTCCAGTGCCTTTTTGAAATCTCCTGAGGATTGCAGAATAATCCCTTTCAGATAAGCCGTTTTTGCCTTGAACAGATTATCCGGGAACTCTTTCTCCAGACGATCCAGAAGAACTTGAGCATTAATATATTTTCTGTGATAAACTGCCAGAGATGCCTGACCGATCAGAACCCGGGATTTGTTTTCGGGGGATTTTGCTTTCCGGAAAAGATCATCAAAAATTTCCATCACTTTCTGATAGGAATCCGTAGAAAAGTTCCGTTCCGCCAACTGATACATGGCATTGAATGTAATCTGGGAATCCGGCCAGGCATACGCCAAATCATAAGTGGCACGGTCCGCATGGTAATCATCATCCAAAGAACGGTAAATATATACCTTCCAATTTGCGGCATCCAGAGCTTTTGCCGACTTGGGATACCCTTTGATCAAACGGTCAAACAATTCGATGGCATGTTTTGAATCGCCCGTCTGAAAAGCAAGATAACCGCTGCGGAAAAGAGAATCTATGGTATAAACCTCTGTCCGGTTGGACAGACCGGAATACTTTTCATATTCTTTTTCTGCCTCTGTCTTGCGTTCAAGACCTTCCAATGCTCTGGCTTTCCAGTAAATTGCATCAGCATACATCTTCCCGTCACCCGGTTCCCGGAAAAATTGGGAAAGAATATCCAGAGTCTGCTGATATCTGTTCAAAGAAAGCTGGCAGTATGCAGCCTGATACAGAGACTTCCGGCGCAGCTCCGGATACAGCTTTGCCGCTTGCAGGAAATTTTCGGATGCCTTTTCAAATTTTTTATCCTGCATCAAAGTTTCCGCATAAAGGAAAAGCCGTTCTCCCGCCTTTTTTCCCGTAAAATAGGAATCCAGATGTTTCACAGACCGTGCAGGAAGTGTAATTCTGGCAGAAATCTGTGTCAGACACTTCATAGCATTATCTTTGGATTTCTCAGAAACAGCGGGATTTTCGATCAAATCGGTATAGAACTCTGCGGACTCTGTATATTTCCCTGCCGCCAAAAGAATTCCTGCCACTTCTTCCAGAAACTTGACGGAAATATAACCTCCGCGGAAAAGTTTCATTATTTCAAGAGAAAGAACAGCAGCATCTTCTTTTTTTCCTGCTGCATGCATCACAAGAATCAGACGGTTGAGTGTTTCAAATGCTTCAGCTTTTCCGGGACTGCAATTATATGCAGCGGCATACGCTTCAGCGGCAACGTTCAGATGTCCGGCTTTTCCTGCAGCATCGCCAATAGCAGAATAAACAGAAAAGCTCAAATCACTGTTTTTCGGGTTCTCCGGAACCTTGTATTTTTCCCAGACAGAGGGAATATTTCTGGAAGGTCCGGTTTTAACAGCAAGGAACACGTTCAAAAGATTGATCCGTTCCTGAGCGGCAGGAACCGCATATTCCGGATGTTTTGCCAAAGACTCAAACGCTTCTTTTGCTTTTGAAGTGAATGCCTGACAAAAGATTCCGCGTTCCCAGGCGGCGATCTGCAGCTTTGTAGGCTTGGATGTACTTCCAAAAAATCCTTTTGTCTGCTCTTTCCCGATGGTAAAATAAAGCTCAGCAGCTTTGGAATAATTACCGGAAAGTTCATAGGCCCGGGCAAGGGAATAAAGAGCCCGGACTCTGCGGGGATTGTCAACAGTCAACGCACTCATGATCCGTTCCAGATTTTTGGCTGCCTCCTGATACTTATTCTGCATCAGAAGAATATCCGCATTCCAGATCGTAACTGCTACCGGATCCCGTCCCGGAAATTTCTGTTTGTATTCCTGAAGAATTTTCCGGGCATCTTCAGGAAATTTTCCCAGAATCAACGCATCTATCCGGCGTTCCATTGCAGAACATTCTGCAGCGGCATCACCGGAACGGCGGGCTGCTTCCTGGTACTCTTTATAGAAGCTTGCAGCAGAAGAATAATCTTCCTTCCGGAATGCTTCATCTCCGGCAGTCTGACCGTGATAAACGACATCGGCAGTCAGAATCACCGGCAGCAGAAGCAATCCGGACAACGCTGTTTTCAGATGACTGAAACGAATGGTCAATTCCAAAATTCCCTGTTATTATTCTGCGGCAGGTTCAGCGGCGGGAGCTGCAGAAGCGGCAGGTGCGGCAGGTTCTTTCACTGCTGTTCCCTGTTTTTCTGCAACCTTTTCCAGAATCCGTTTCACGATACGGTCTGCGAGTTCTTTATCTTCTGAAAGAAGAACTTTTGCTTTTTCTGCGCCCTGAGCGAGCTGCTCTCCTTCAAAGGAAAGCCAGGAACCGCGTTTTTCAATGACACCGTTTTCCAATCCGGCATCTACGATGGAACCGGAACGGGAAATTCCTTCGTTCCAGTTGATATCAAATTCAGCTGTCCGGAACGGGGGCGCGAGTTTGTTCTTGACAACTTTCACGCGGGTCCGTGCGGCCTGAACATTACCATCACTATCCTTGATCGCTCCGGCACGGCGGATATCCATACGGATGGAGCTGTAGAATTTCAGAGCGTTACCGCCTGTGGTGGTTTCCGGATTACCGAACATCACACCGATCTTTTCGCGGATCTGGTTTGTGAAGATACAGCATGTACGGCTGCGGCTGATAGCACCGGTCAATTTACGCAATGCCTGAGACATCATTCTTGCCTGAAGACCAACGAAAGAATCACCGATTTCGCCTTCGATTTCAGCTTTGGGCACCAATGCTGCAACAGAGTCTACAACCAGAACGTCAACAGAGTTGCTGCGGATCAGCATATCAGCGATATTCAAAGCATCTTCACCGCAGTCCGGCTGAGCGATGAGCAGTTCTTCCACATTCACGCCGATCTTGCGGGCATAAACGGGATCAACCGCATGTTCAGCGTCAATGATTGCCGCCACACCGCCGGCGCGCTGGGCATTGGCGATCACATGCATACACAGTGTGGTTTTACCGGAAGATTCCGGACCGTAAATTTCAATCACGCGTCCGCGGGGAAGTCCCATGATTCCCAGCGCAATATCCAGAGAAAGCGCTCCTGTGCTGATTACCGGGATATCCGTTACACGGTTATCCCCCAGCTTCATAATGGAGCCTTTTCCATATTCCTTTTCGATTTGTCCGAGTGCAATTTCCAGATTCTTTTCCTTCTGAATCTGTTCCGGACGTTTCTGAGCACCTTTGTCGTCAGCCATAGCAATATCCTTTCGTAAATTATTTTGGTGGCTCAGCCTCAGATGTCAAGATCCTTGACACCTGCTGCATAACGTTCAATATAATCGCGGCGGGGTTCGACAGCATCACCCATCAGCAGGGTGAACATGCGGTCGGCTTCCACTGCGTCTTCCATTGTAACCTTGATCATCTTGCGTGTTTTGGGATCCATTGTTGTTTCCCAAAGCTGATCCGGGTTCATTTCACCGAGACCTTTGTAACGCTGGATCGCAAGACCGTCTCTTCCGTTCCGTTTGACTTCACCTGCCAATGCGGAGAGTGTTGCAACTCTCACATCGCGGTCGCCTGCCTGAACTTCAAAAATCGGCTCATCTCCGAAGAACAATGTCTTCGGATCATATCCTGCATCAGAAATCCGTTTGTAAAGATTTTCACAGGACTTCGCTTCAAAGATCGCAGTAACATCAATGGAGGGATGATATCCGTCAGCTTCCATGGCGCGCATTTCATCATACTCTGCATCTTCCATGTGGCTCTTCGGAACGTTGAGTTCTTCTGCCGGAGCAGCTTCACCTTCAGCAATACCTTCTTCCGCAGCTTCCACCTTGGGCAGACGCGCAACAGCGGCATCCACACAGGCTTTCTCTTCTTCTTCGGAGAAAACGTACTCTTCAGTCATACTTCCATTGACTTCTCTGACCATGATACGCGCAATCGGGAATTTTCCGTCACGTTCCAATTTAAAATATGCTTCCGGAAGAAGACCGCACCGCTGGAGACCAACGGAAATATGGTTTGCATCCGCAAGGAATCCGGTGATTTCTTTGATTTGCTCCGGGGTAAGCTCTGTCTGATCGGAAAGTTTTGTAACATGGATATCGGAACTTCCGATGTTGAAGAGATAGCTGTCAAGCTGTTCTTCGGTGTCGATATAGGTTTCCACTTTTTTGCGGGTGACTTTGAACAGAGGCGGCTTTGCAATGTAAACGTGTCCGGTCTCGATGAGCGTCTTCATCCAGCGGAAGAAGAAGGTCAGGAGCAGAGTACGGATGTGAGAACCGTCCACGTCAGCATCTGTCATGATAACGATACGGTTGTAACGTATTTTGGTGATATCGAAATTTTCGTTTCCGATTCCGCAGCCGATCGCAGCGATCAGGGACTGGATTTCTTTGTTTTCCAATGCCTTGTGTTCGCGTGCTTTTTCTACGTTCAGCAATTTACCGCGAATGGGAAGAATTGCCTGGAATTCGCTGTCACGTCCGGTCTTTGCAGAACCGCCTGCGGAGTCTCCTTCCACGATGTACAGTTCGCATTTTTCCGGATCTTTACTTCCGCAGTCTGCCAGTTTCCCGGGGAGAGAGAATCCTTCCAGCGCACCTTTACGCTGAATGTTTTCCCGGGCTTTCCGTGCAGCTTCACGAGCCTGAGAAGCGATCACAGCTTTATCAACGATCAGACGGGCAATCGTCGGATTTTCTTCCATAAATTCTGCAAGACATTCATTGACAACGGATTCCACGATACCGCGAACTTCGCTGTTTCCAAGTTTTGTCTTGGTCTGTCCTTCAAACTGCGGATCAGAAACTTTCACACTGATCACAGCCGCCAAACCTTCTTTCACGTCGTTACCGGAAAGAGATTTTTCGTTTTTATATTTCGGAATGGACTTGATATAGTTGTTGATGGAACGGGTGAGAGCAGTCTGGAATCCGGTCAGGTGAGTACCGCCTTCGTGAGTGTTGATATTGTTCGCAAAAGTGATAATGCTTTCCTGGAAGGAATCATTGTACTGAAGTGCAACTTCCACATCCAGACGGTCTTTTTCCTTGTGCATGTAAATCACATCATGAAGGGCTTTTTTTCCTTCATTGAGGAATTTCACATATTCGGAAATACCGCCTTCATAGTAATAATTTTCATGCTGCTTGCTGTCTTCGCGTCTGTCTTCCAGAGAGATATGAACGGCACGGTTCAAGAAAGCCAGCTGTCTGAGACGTTTGCTGAGGATATCCCATTCATAAGTTGTGGTTTCCTGAAAGATTTCAGCATCTGGTTTGAAATGAACTCTGGTTCCGCGCTGGGTGGTTGCTCCGAGGTCCCGGAGTTTCCGGGTGGTGAAACCGCGTTCAAAACGGATATCATGAGACTGTCCGTCACGGTGAATTTCCACTTCCAGCCATTCGGAAAGTGCGTTCACGCAGGAGATACCGACCCCATGCAGACCGCCGGAAACCTTGTAGGAGTTATGGTCGAACTTACCGCCGGCATGGAGAATTGTCATAACAACTTCCACAGCGGGTTTCTTTTCTTCCGGGTGCATGTCCACAGGGATACCGCGCCCGTCATCTTTTACTGTGATACTGTTATCTTCGTGAATGATGACTTCCACCTTTGTGGCATATCCGGCAAGAGCTTCGTCAATACTGTTATCAACTGCTTCATAAACAAGATGGTGCAGACCGTTTCTGCCAGTGTCACCGATATACATACTGGGACGTTTTCTGACGGCTTCGAGACCTTCCAGAACGGTGATTTTTGACGCAGTATACTGACTTCCTTCAGCGGGAGCGGCAGCCTGTTCTGCAGTCTGCTCAACAGTCTGAGCAGCAACCTGTTCCGGGACTTCCTGATTGTTCTCCATTTTGCTATCTCCTGAGTAATGATTTTCATACAATTTTTCTACAAGGAAAATATACTTCAAAATACGAAAATTTCAAGTAAAAACAACCTTGAAGCGGTACGAAAATCCACTTTTTTTCAAGTTGTGCCTTGTAAAAGTAAACGCAACCCCTAAAAAGATGTTGTTTGCATTTAATCGTCTCTTCGACGGTTTGTGACAAAAACTCATATCTCCTTTGAACTTGAAATTTCCGGCAGTTGATAGATTTTTAACTTGAAGTACTCACGATCTCTGAAGCCATAAGCCTGTTTTATCAGCCATCTGATCTTGTTGTTAAA
>JAFVTF010000114.1 GCA_017503375.1 Lentisphaeria bacterium
ATGTCTGAAAATTCTTGCAGAGATCTGAAAATGGAGCGTTTTCGGTGGTTACTCTTTGAGTAGCCACACTCAAACTACCATTTCCATCTCATCAGCAATCTCTTTTCAGCCAAATTTTGCCGGACTTTTGAAATTACCTCTATCATCTTTCTGAATCTGCGATGGCAAGCCGTTTTTTTCCAGTTCCCGGATTTTATCCCGGAGCTGGGCGGCACGTTCAAATTCCAAATCTTCTGCAGCCTGAAGCATTTCCCGTTCCAGTTCGGAAATAATTTCATCCAGAGAGCGGTCCGGAACTCCTGCATTATAAGCGGCACGTTTTTCTCCGGCTTTCAACACACCTTCCGGAGCATCTTCCGCCATATCAAAAATGGCATTTTCGATTGTTTCCTGTTTTTTCTTCCGGATCGTCTGCGGAATGATGCCATGTGCTTCATTGTAGGCTTTCTGAATCTTGCGGCGGTTTTCGGTAACGGTCAGAAGTTCCTGCATGGCATCAGTGATTTTATCTGCATAAAGGATGACTCTTCCATCGGCATTCCGGGCGGCTCTTCCTGCCACCTGAATCAGAGAGCGGGAGGACCTGAGGAATCCTTCTTTGTCTGCATCAAGGATTGCCACCAATGCCACTTCCGGCAAGTCGATTCCTTCCCGCAGCAGGTTGATTCCCACCAGACAGTCAAAGTTTCCGTCCCGCAGTTCTGAGAGAATCCGGACCCGTTCGATTGCATCCAGTTCAGAATGAATATATTTCACCCGCAATCCCAAATCTGTCAGATAATCGGAAAGCCGTTCCGAACTCTTCTTTGTTAATGTGGTAACGAGAACACGCTCTTTCTTCAAAGAACATTTCCGGATTTCTTCCATCACATCATCCACCTGATGTTCCAGCGGACGGACCGTTACTTCCGGATCAAGCAATCCTGTCGGGCGGACAACCTGCTGGATGATTTCTTTTCCGGAAAGCTCGATTTCATAAGGTGCAGGTGTGGCGGAAACATAAACTGTATCTCCGGTCAGACTCAGAAATTCTTCAAATTTCAAAGGCCGGTTATCCAATGACGACGGTAAACGGAATCCGTGTTCCACCAGAGTGGTTTTCCGGCTTCTGTCAGCATTGTACATTCCCCGGATCTGGGGAACTGTAACGTGAGATTCATCAATAAACGTGATAAAATTATTTTTGAAGAAGTCCAGCAGACAGAACGGACGGCTTCCCGGCGGACGCTGGGAGAGATGGCGGGAATAATTTTCGATTCCGCTGCAATAGCCGATCTCTTTCATCATTTCCAAATCATAATTCACCCGCTGGAACAATCTTTGAGCTTCCACCAGTTTATTGGCTGATTCCAGTTCTTTTACACGTTCATTCAATTCTTCCCGGATCGTTACTTCTGCCGCATCAATCGCTTCTTTCGGCATGACAAACAAACGGGTCGGAAAGATAAATGCCTTGCTGACATTGGCTATCAGTTTCCCGGTGAGCGTATCACGCCGCGATAATGATTCCACAGAATCACCCCAGAATTCCACTCTCAGAACTTCATCTTTTTCTGCAAGAAATACATCCACGGAATCGCCGCGGACACGGAACATCCCTTTTTCCGGCGCAATATCGTTCCGGTTGTATTGAATTGCAATCAGCCTGTGCAGAAATTCCGTTCTGTTGACGGTGTCGCCGACGTTCAGTTCAATACACATCCCCTGAAATTCATCAGGCGAGCCCAAGCCGTAAATACACGATACGCTGGCGACAACGATCACATCTTTCCGGGAAATCAGAGAAGATGTTGCAGAAAGCCGTAACCGTTCAATATTTTCATTGATGCTGGCATCTTTCGCAATATAAGTATCTGTTTGAGGAATGTAAGATTCCGGAAGGTAATAATCGTAATAACTGATGAAATATTCCACCGCATTTTCTGGGAAGAATGATTTGAATTCGCTGTAAAGCTGTGCTGCCAGCGTTTTATTATGGGAAAACACCAAAACCGGACGGTCCAGCTGTGCAATCACATTTGCAAGCGTAAATGTCTTTCCGGAACCTGTCACTCCCTGCAAAAGCTGATGAGCGCACCCTTCCCGGAGATTCTTCGTCAACGCCGCGATTGCCGCCGGCTGGTCGCCGGACGGTGTATAATCAGAAACCAGTTTGAACATCCCCATAAATATCACCTTTCTATCTGATGATAATATATCGTTGCAAAGAGATTTCGCAATCCGGAAAATGAAAAAAATCCAATAAAAAACGGGAATCTGCTCTTTCAGATTCCCGCTGCAATTCCGGATACCGTTTATCCCGGAAGATTAACCCCCGTTCCGTGGATCGTACTGCGGCCGCCGCCAGTTTTCTGAACTTCAATAATACACGGAATTTTTTCAGAAAATGCCGCGACATGACTGATGACACCGACCAGTTTTCCGCGGTTCCGCAGATTGCTCAATGCTTCCAGCGCAGTTTCCAGTGTTTCAGAATCAAGCGTTCCGAATCCTTCATCAAGGAAAAGGGAATCCACCCGGATTTTTTCCCCGGCCATCTGGGAAAGCCCCAGCGCAAGGGAAAGGGAAACGAGGAATCTTTCTCCGCCGGAAAGGGTTTTGCAGCTTCTGATCTCATCCCCGAGATCTTTATCTGCCACATCTATTCCGAGTTCCTCTTTCTGACTGCGGAGCAAACGGTAGCGGCCGCTGAGTTTTTCCAACTCAACATTTGCCAGAACCAGAAGATGTTCCAATGTAATTCCCTGGGCAAACCGCTGGAATTTATCTTTGCTGCCGATTAAATCATACATCCGGTTCCAGATTTCCATAGCTTTTTTCTGTTCCTGAAGCTTGACATTCTGTTCTGCCATATTCTGTCTGCCTTCAAGATCATTCTTGAGCTTTTCTTTGAGTGCGCCCAGAATCTGATTTTTTTCCTGGAACGTGCCGGTTATTTTTTCCAATTCAGCGGTCAGTTCCTCTTTGCTCTTCTGTCCTGTTAAGGCAGTATTGAGTTCTGCAATGGATTTTTCACAGTTCGCACGTGTTTCCGCCAACTGTTTTCTGCGGGCAGCCAATTCAGCATCCTTCGCAGAAAGACGGGCAAGTTCTTCTTTGGAAAGAACACTTGCATGGAAAATTTCTTCGGTGATTCCGGCTGTTTCGACCGCCTGGAGAAACGCATCCTTTGCCTGAGAAATCTGCACCGCCCGTTCGGAAATACTTTTTTTCTTCTGAGAAATCTCTTCAAGAGTCCGCTCCCGGTTTGTGGAAATTTCTGTAAACGCCTTTTGCGCTTTTTCCAGAACGCCAAGAATTGATTTCTGTTTTTCATCCGCAATCCTTGATTCAACTGCAGGGTCTTTACTTCCGAACAATTCCTGCCGTTTTGCAGTTTCTCCGGCAAGTTTTTCCTGTGCAGTTTTCCATTCAGTTCTGAAATTGCGGCAATTATCACGCAGGGTTTTCAGCGTGGTTTGCAAACGCAGAATCGCATTTTTCAGCTCATCTTCCTCCTGCTCAAAAGCTGCCAGAGATTCTTTGCAATCCGCATACGCTTTGATCCGGAACGAAAGGGCATCCGGCAGCTGCATGGATGACCGATCCCAGCTGATGCTGTATGGAGCAAGTGCAGATGTGATCTGTTTTTCAACGTGATCAAGCGAGGCTTGAATTTTCTGCTCACTCTCTGTGAGGTGATTCAGTTCACCCTGTTTTGCTTTCAGCTGAACGTTCAATTGATCCAGCTCTCCCTGAGACTGGAGCCGGGCATTTTCTGCAGCAGTAACTTCCCCAAGAATTTTCTGCAGGAGCTTTTCTGCGTTTCCGATTTCAGAAAGACGCTTTTTCAAAGCGTTGAGTTCTTCATTTTCTTTTTCCGGTTCCGGCATGTTTTTCATTGCAAAAGGATGTTCTTTTGAACCGCAAAGAGGACACTCTTCTCCGTCTTTCAGCTGCTTGCGGTGTTCATCAAGAGAACGCAAGGTCAGTGCCTGAAGATAACACTGTTCCTGTTTTTCGCACAGCTTTTCCCAATGTTCCCGTGTTACTCCGTCAAGCAATCCGTCAAGTGCCTGTTTGGCTTTTTCATTTTTTCCGGATATCTCTTCCAGATTGCGGAGGGCTGTCTGAAGCTGTTTTTTCTTCTCATCTTCCGCAAGCTGAATTTTTTGCAGCTCTTTGGAAACAGATGTTTTCTGTTTGAGATTTTCTGCACGGTCTCCGGTATATTTTTTGAATATTTCCAGCAGTCCTTCACAGCTTTTCTTTACAGCAGCCAGTTCACCGTCAGCGGGACGTTCAGCGAGATAAGCAACGGCATCGCTGTTTTTCTTCCGCAGCGTTTCCAGCTGTTTTCTGTTGTTGCAGAGTTCTTTTCTCAAATTCCATGCTTTGAGGGTTTCTGCTTCTCTTTTTGCCTGTGCCTCAGCTGCTCCGGTCTTCATGGTCTTGATTACTGTATCAAGAGAATTAACAGCAGTCAGAAGAGCTTTCAGCGTTTCATATTCTTTCTGATAACGTTTTGCTTCTTCATCAGCGGAATCCAGTTTTTTGCGGTTTCCGGCAAAAAGATTTTCCTGTTCTTTCAAGCGGAGTTCTGTTTTCTGCAATGCAGTTTCTTCCGCAGACTGCTGTCCGGAAAGTTCTTTGAACGGGCGGAACCGTTCATCCGCTTCAAGAACCTTTTTCCCGTCTTCCAGCCGTTTCCGCTGAGAGGTGAATTCAAGTTCTTCAGCAGACAGTATCTTTTCCACATTATTGCACTGAATGAGACTATTTTTATGCAGTTCAAGCTGCTGAAATTTCTGAATCAGCTGATTCAAATCAGTTTGGACCCGGGAAAGTCCGGCAATTTCTCCGGTCAGAATTCCGATCTCCTGATTGATCTGTTCCACTTCTTCATCAGGCAGGATTTTGATTCCTTCAAACAGGGCCTCAATCGCGGCAAGCTTGCTTTTTTCGCTGTCATACCGCTCTTTCAGTTTTTCGGCAATACGGGAATAAATTTCTGTTCCGGTGATTCGTTCCAGAATTTCTCCATTATCTGTTCCGGCGTTCAGAAACGCATCAAAAGAGCCTTGCGCCAGCAGGACTGCACGGCAGAAACGGGTGGAATCCAATCCGGTGATTTCTTCCACCTTTTTCGTGACCATTGTAGTTTTATCTGCTTCAACTTTCCCATTGCAGGAAAGTTTATGGATCGCATTTTCATTGATCTGGCCTTTCCTTCCCCCTCTGGTTATAGCGGCATAAGCATACGTTGCTGTCCATTCTCTGCCTTCGGTATCCACGAATGTGAGTTCACTCATACATTCATTACACCCCCTGCTGATTGCTTCGAGGGTGCTTTTTTTCAATCGCGGAGTTGATCCGTAAAGCGCAAGGCACATGGCATCAAGAATAGTGCTTTTCCCGCTTCCGGTTTTGCCGAGAATCGCAAAAATTCCGCTCTGCTGAAATTCTTTACAGTCGAAATCTATTTTCCACTTTCCGTAAAGACTGTTGATATTCTGAAAAACAAGTTTTTTTATTCTCATAAGATCATTCCTCCCCGAAATTATTCTGATTCTCTGGCTGCTGTTTCGATTTCACGGAAAACCTCAAGCAGCTGTTCTGCCGCAGAACCGGATATTTCATATTCTTTCAGCATCAATTTAAAAACATCTGACGGTGCCAAATCAGCCAGGTGACGTTCTTCCGGCAGTCTCCGGAGTACGGCAGGATTCGATGCCTTGTTGCGGCAGGTCAAAATTCTGACCTGACTTCCCCGAATCAATTCATTCAGGTTCTCTGAAAGCCCCGGTTCGTAATCTCCTGTATTTTCCACGCTGCACCAGATGGAATGAGCTTCTTCGGTCAAACTCAAAAGTTCAGATTCAAGTTCAGCTTTTGTGCCGCTGAGAATCCTCATATCCTGGAAAGATGGAAGAGGAATTTCACGGACATTCTTGATATCATCGGTGTCAATGACGGTCACAGATTTTGCAGTTTCAAGTTCCCGGAAAGAAACATTGACCGGTGCTCCCGGATAACGGACAATTGTTTTATACGGACTTTTCAGCGTGTGAGCATCATGAAGATGTCCCAGCGCAAGATAATCAATGGAGTCAGGAAATTCTGAGGTGCCTACACTCATCAGCGTTCCGATCCAGGAATCATTCTTTTCATCCTTATCCGTAACAAAAAGATGTCCGGTCATGATATGCGGCACGGAAGAATCAACAGCTTTGAGGGCATCCGCCATCTTGCGGTAATAATCAAGCATGGCAGTCCGCAGGGCGGTTTCCCTGTCAAGTACACCTTGTCCGCCTTCAACCGTAACAAGATCACGCTCATGCAGATACGGAACAGCCCCCACAAGTGCCGCAAGTTTTCCATTTTCCTCCCGGAGTTCTACGATCATATCGGAACATGTTTGGGAGGCATTGGCAAACACATGAACGGAAAGATGTTTCAAAATTTCTTTTGGAGCTTCGAGATAAGCCGCACTGTCATGATTCCCTCCGGTGACAATAATATATTTTGCTCCGGCGTTTTCCGCCTGAAGCAGAAATCGGTAATATTGTTCCGCTGCCCGGTTGGGCGGAAGATGATTGTCAAAAACATCTCCCGCAATGATGACTGTTTCGATCTTTTCCTGCTCGATTACAGAACAGAGATGTTTCAGCAGCAAATCATATTCATCGAAACGTTTTTCCGCTCCCAGGGAACATCCCAGGTGCATATCAGCTGTGTGTAATATTTTCATCGGATAACTCCTTATTATTTAAGAGTAACAATTGAAGTGGTGTGTCTGATATTCTGAAACTTTATACGTGATATCTTTCAAATCTTTTCACGGAATTACTCTTTTTATGTAAAATAAGTCCGGAAAAGTTCAATATTTTCCGGAAATATTCAGAATAAATCAATCTGTGCGGATATTATACTCTATTGAATGATTTTGTCCGTACAGATCAAAAAAAATCAGCAGAAAGAAAAATTTTTCCTTTACAACTTTTTGATTTCCGCAGAAAATCCGGTGAAATCATTCGGGTTTTCCGGTTCAATACAAAGGAGAATATACAGATTACTTCCATCATCAGCGGAACCTTTTCCCAATACGGTAATATCTTTTTCCCCCTCAGAGGTTGCAATCCACTCAATCTTTTTTTTCAGTACAACCGCAGATTGTTTTCCGTTTGAAAAAACGTGAAGCTGCGGGGCTGTTTTTTTCTCAGCAACTCCAATATAAGCCAGAAGATAATTAAATGCTGTTGCGGTTTGCATATCCGTTGCTTCTGCGGAAGCATTGATTCCCTTCACTCTGCCCCGGGCTTCCGGTGTGAATATCCCGATTTTTTTATGAAAACCGAATTTTTCCTTTTCCGCCGGTACTGCAGAAGAAGAACTTCCCAGTAAATTCATGAATTTTTCCTGAACAGGGAACACATAAACCGCCGGGAACAGAACAGTTCCTCCATTGACCCGCTGACGGTTATTGATATCAAGCACCGGTCTTTGTGCAGTTGCCAGCAATTCTCCCTGTGAATTAATACAAACAACGTAAATATGATTGAATTTTCCGGCGGAAGAAAGCTGTTCCATCCAATTTTCGGCAATCTTTTGGATTCCGCAATCAAGGGCAAGCGTTACTTTCCCTGTGATATTTTTCCGGTCAATCATCTTTTCTATACCGCTTTTTCCGACTTCTTTCCCGTTGGAGAATTCTGTGAACCCCAGCAGTCCTGCGGCAAATTTTCCGTCAATTGCAGCATAACGCAATCTTTGATTGGGCCGGGAACTCTTGCGATTTCCAATCAGAAGCGTTCCGTTCCGGTCATAAATTTCAGACCGTTGATACCGGGGAATAACGACTTTCCGGTTTTCTTTTTCCCAGGCCTTCCACAATTTCCATGAAAGAATTCCTCCCAAATAGCCGACAGCCGCAAGTCCGGCTATAATTCCGGCTATGTTACATATTCTGATAATATTTTTCTTCATATTTTTCTCCTTCATCTTATCAAATACCGGTTATGTCAATATAGAATCTTCTGTCAGAATTAATATATCTGCTGTCATGTGTTTTTTCAATCAGAGCCGAACTTTTTTCCATCGTTTTTTTGTTTCAGATTCAGCCCTGTTCCCCATATGGGATGGTAAACCCTTCTGTTCACTCCGTACCAAACAGCTCTTCCCAAAACATTAAGGTTTTGCAACACTCCCTTTCCCCTTCCTCAGGTAACAACCTTTGTCAGGACAGAGCTGAAAAAAAACAGTTTTTCAACTTGACAAATCGCTATTTTATGCTAGCTTTATCCGGCAATGGAAATTTTATGATACGGCAGAATATTCAACAGTGATTAATCTCTGTTTTGTATTCCGGAATGATGCTGCAAGTCCGGATTTCGTTTCTTCTGCTGAGCGGTCTATCAGTAAAATGTCCGGTCTGAAAATCCGGAAAATGAAGTGCGGATGCAAATCACTCACTGTTGAAACCGATAGTTCTGGAACTAACCGGAATGGAATACTGCATTAAAACAAATAGAAAGGAAAAGACTTATGAAAGAAAAATGGTTCATTATTTTTTTTAGCGTGCTGGCGGCCGGACTGATCGTTATTCTTACCGTTCCGTCTGGTAAATCTTTTGGAAAAAAATCAGAGATTTTTCAGCTCTCAAAAGATGACGAGTTCAAAATCTCAAAAGAGTTTATTACAAAAATCCGTTCTGCGGTCGGGGACCGGAATGCTTCCAGAGCCTCTTCTGAATTGTATAAATATGTCCTTGGACAGATATATACTGCTTCAGCGGAGGAAAGGGAAGATTTTGAAGTCAGTTATATCAATTATCTGGACCGGCTTTACAAACAGGCTTTGAATGCTGCATTGGAAAAAATGTCTCCCGGAGAAAAATCCGTAATCTTGAAAAAGGAAAAAGAGTGGGAACAAAATTTGGTGGAATCCTACGATTATGAAATCAAAGACAAAAACGGCGATTGCGTGTTTGGCTGCGTTGCCGCACGGCTGCGTCATATACGGCTTGTTCATAACCGTGCAAAATATTGGGAATGTTCCCCGGAACGCAGAGCTGAAATCGACAGCTTTCAAGGTTTGAAAATCCGGTGTATATCCGGTGAACATCCGGTGGAGTTTAATGAATTGCGCCGCGTAACCCCGATCAGTCTTCATGCCGAACCTGTCAACAGTAAGGAAAAGACTTATATTGAAGATATTGCATCATTTCCTCTGGATTTCTGCAGAGCAAGAAAGGTCGGAAACGATATTTATCATATTGGAATCCTGATTCCCAATAATGATATAAGCTTTGAGCGTTCCACCCAGGGATACGAACGTATTCTGGTTATTTGGAAAAACAGACAATTTTATGCACATTACAGCTTGCCTGTCCATGCAGAAATCCGGAGCCTTGAAATTTCCGGAACACGTCTTACTGTAAAATACATTCAAACAGATGAGTTCAAGAACAGAGATAAACGGAAAAACAATCCGGAACAAACATTTACGATAGATTACACCTATGAAATTTTTGCTCCGGTAAAAATAACAAATTGGCTGGATTATTATATGGATGGAATTGGCAATATCCATAAAAACAACTGCTGCGGGAAGTGATTTTATTCAGCATTTCACTTTGAATTGCAGAAATGATACAAAATCGGGCATACTGTTTTCTTCATGGAACAACATGTCCGGTTTTTGTTCATCCAACCATAAAAAATCTTTTGATAATCATACTCATCAGAGGAAAAGTTTACAAAAAAACTTATTTTTTTCTGATTCAAGGTTGAAATTTTCCTGAAAAATGATATCTTACGGGATTATAATATAAGTGCCCGGGTAGCTCAGTGGATAGAGCAGCGGTTTCCTAAACCGTTGGTCGCAGGTTCAACTCCTGTTTCGGGCACCATTTTTGAACTCAATTTTATATATTTGCCCCATATTTGCCCCATAGATCTTGCAAATCTTTATTTTATGTGCTAAGTTATGTCGTAACGTGCCAAAAGGAATGGTCACGTCATGAAAAACGAAATTACATGGAAAAGTCGAAAGAAAATGAGTAAACTTCTGGGAACATTACGAAAAAAGGGAAAGAAAGGCACCTATTATTACCGGGTTCAGATCGCTTCCGGTGAACGCAGAGAATTTTCTTTGAAAACCAGCGATCCCGATGAGGCTCTGCAACAAGCTGCCGCTATGGATGCTGTGATTGATGCTCCCAACAAGGAAGTTGCTCTGGCTCAAATCAACGCAATGAAAGGTTACTCAAAAAAAGCATTGAATCTTCCTCTTTCTGAAATATGGGCGAAATATGAAGTCCACCCCGATCGTGCCAGACCATTAACACCTCACGAACCTTTGATGTATCGCTCAACTCTTCAGGAATTTATTGATTATGCGTATGGTATTACGGGAAATCTAAAGAATAAACGTACCGCATTATCTTCCATCTGTGAAGTGACCTCTGAATTTGTTTCCGGTTTTGTCGACTATTTGAAAACCACAAAAATTGCAGTTGATACTCATAACAGAAAACTGCGCCGTTTGAGAAAAATATTTGATTGCATGAAATGATAAAATTGCAGCAGAATCTTCTTGTGTACAGGATAAGGCTATCCTAAAAAACAACGTTTTTTCTCATAAATAAGTGTAAGGAATGCGGTGAAGTTTCTATGAGCCCCAGCAACCTCCACAACAAGTGCAAAATTTGACATCAATGGCAAACAATATCGGAACATTCCTATCTGCCAAAAACGAAAAACACCGCCCGCAACAATACGAAAATAATGCAACTCAAAGTAAAAAGTCCAGTAATTGTAAAATGTTACAGATACAACGAATAGAAATCATATAGATACAAATATCCTGATTATTATGCTGAAAAAATCCAAATGGGGTGAACCTTGAATCTATTGCGGAACACCCCGGTCTAAAATCATTTTTTGAAATCAAATTTATCCGCTTCTGCTGCCAAACGTTTCGCAAAATCAGAATTGGAAATTCTGGCATTCTGCTGAAAAAGTCCGAACCGGAACTCTTTGAAATCCGGTTTCAATTTGAGCGAAACAACTGATGCATAGAAGTTTGTAAGCCGAAGATTGGCAACTTCAACTTGTGAATGATCGACAATTACAACGCAAGGTCCCTGCCCTTTATCCGGACCGGAACCATCGTAAATAGTATCCTGGAAGACCAGTCTTGTATCCTCAGGTTTGAGCCGGATCATATTTTTATTCTGATCAATTGTCCGGACGGGGGTAATAACCTGACGGCTGTAAACATCTTTGAAGATCGCTTTTCTTTCTTTGGAAAGGACAAGCTGGGAGGCGGTGAGCGAGATCTCCAGATATGCTGACTTGATCGGTTCAACAGAATCCGGCAGAGGCATGATCACTCCCCAGAGAACAGGGGAATCCGGTCTCATGTAGAAACGGAGACATATTTTTGTTCCGTCATAATTGAACAGAATGTCCGCACCGGCATTTTCACCATCACGGTACGCTTTGATATCTTCCGGCTTGACAACAAGTTTCTGTCCGGCGATTCCATTGATAACAAGATTGAAGAACCGGACTTGCGGGCTGAATCCCCAGGTTCCGGCATTCATCCGGAGTTGAGTATCAGGCTTTGCTTTTCCCAGAGCTTTGGTACGGACAAGGGTAAAAGTATATTGTCCATGCTGATTGGAAATGCTGCAGCCTTTCCGGATGGAATAATTTTGCGGCTGATAGATCGGCATATCTTTGATTACCGCTGTGACCGTTGCGGGGGCTGCTGTGAGAACCGCGGCTGCGAGTGTAATGCATGTTGCGAGACATAATTTTTTCATGGTTAATCTCCTTTTCCGGCAAATTGAATCATGCCGTACATGTTTGTGTTATGGTTCAGGCCGAGAGTCAGGGAACTGCCTGCTCTTACCCGTGGCTTCAGCATTTTGCTGTAAACGACATTGAAACTCCAGCAATCATAAGTTTCCGGAGCGGATTCTTCAAACGCGCTGAACGGAATAAAAAAGTCGCCTTCCCAGCCGTCTTCTGTTTTTTTCCGGTTCAATTTGAATCCGTCAGGTTTATATGATGTGTTGGTCGGCTGAGGGATCGGAAGTATTCTCTGCTTGGAAAAATAAGGTTTGTTCAGCAGGTCAAATGCAAAATGATATTTGATTTCCCCGTTCCCAGGCAGGAAGAACAGTTCAAGATTACAATTACTCCAGACATCTTTTTTGGGGTCTGCAAGCATGGGAGCATCTATTTTGAACGTTCCGTAAATGCCGTCTGTTCCCCAGGCAAGAGCAACGAACGGAATGTATTCCGGCGGTTTTGAGGACGCCATCGGATCAAGCATGGGGATCGGTTTGATCGTTTTCCACAGCTGTTTCATGTTTTTCCGTTCCCGATCCAGAATCCTGTGAACGTTATACGTTGGTTTCTCGTAATTGATCCGGTTCCGCTGGGAGGAAAAATGATCCGGCCAGGGAGCTGCAAACAGTTTGAACCGTTGCATTTCCAGAGAGCCGGGTTCAAGTGTTTTTTCGGCTTGCTTCAAAAGAGCTTCAAGACGGTTAAGCGTTTCCAATGGATAGAGCGGTGAACTTTCTGCGGAGTTCGTTCCGTGCTGTATGTACATATCTTTCAGGAGTTTGTGAAATTCTTTCAGAACGGGACCGCATTTTTTTCCGTAGAAGAGATCCCAATGTTCGTCAATTCCTGCATCTGCATCCCATTCCGGATTCCATTGACTGCGGTGTGCAGCATAAGCTGAATAGTAATAAAACCACATATCATCTCCGGTGTCATCCAGGAACATACACCCCTCTCTGCTGAGATATTTTCCCAGCTTCCGGGGAACTTCTCCGACCAGTTCTCCGGCTACGGCTTTGGCAAAGGGATCATAACGGGAACTGTAAAGCCAGAGTTTCAGGATCGGACGGTTTCCGAGAGCTTTATACCATTGCTCACAAATCTCCAGAACATTTTTCATTTCTTTCTGATTATGCACTTTTAACGGAAGCCGGAAATCGCAATAGTTGATTTCCACATTGTCCGGGAGTTTCCAACGGAGATCAAGAGAGGCAAAACGGGAATTGTAATAGGCAAGAACAAACAATTTTTTCCCGGGAAATTCCTGTTTGATCCGGTTTGCAAAATACTGATAAAATCTGGCATAAATATTTGCCATCAGAGCATCCGGTCCCCGCTGCTTATCCGCTTCGGTGATCAAATTCAATTTTTTGACAACCGGATCATGGATGATCATGGATTCAGGAAGATATGTATCACAAATCCCGAAAGAAATGAATTTATTGTTCACCTGATGGGCAAAGAGTCCCTTATCGACTTTTCCATTGGAACGGTAATATTCTCTGATCGCATCAATCAGAAGATCCGCAAATTTCAGGTCCAGTACATTATAATAGTTCCCTGTATGCGCCCCCGGTTCATAATAGAAAACGCCAGAGGATGATTTATAAAAAATCGTATTCAGTTTATCCGGATAATTCTTTGCAAGCACCTGCGGTGTAGGACAATGCGACCCGCCTTTCGGTAATGTTCCGCCGACACGCCAGCAGTCTGCAAATGAAGTATCCTGAAGTTTGAGTTTTCCCATAAAAGGTTCATATTTTTTCAAATGAGCCGGAGATTCCACCTGGCAGTAAAAGGTGTAAAGCGATCCCCGTGTATTGAATCTGGGATAATCGCTGTATGACATCGGCTGAAGAGTAAGATCTTTCTGTTTGGGATAATGCGTTCCATAGTCGCCCGGATAGAAAAAACGGACTCCCAGGATTCGTTCAATGAAGTCATATGCTCCGTACATGGTTCCGGTGGATCCGCCTTTGAAATCCAGCGGATGCGAATTGTAATTTTCAACCAGCGATGAATCTGATCCGGCGATAACAACACCGCCTTCAAAGGTCTTGATCATGAACCCCTGATCCGGAAGTTTTCTGACATCTATTCCAAGTTTACGGGTCAGAGTATTATCACCGACCAGAATGACAGAGGAGAATTTCTTCTGAACAGATGCAAGCTCTGAAATATCAAATACTTCCGGCTTCGTACCGGTACACCTGAAAAATGCATTTTCCAATGCTTTGACTGCCGGAAAAATGCTTTTCACTGTCCGGTTTCTGACTGACCGTTCTATTCTCTTATCATAGACAATTGCAAAACAAAGATTCCCGTTCCTTATCATTTCAACCGGTTTATGTTTTGGCGGTTCGTTAATATCAACAGGGGTCAGGGCACGATTCTTCAAATCATAAGCAGAAGAAAACAGAATTGGCAGTAAAAGAAATACTGAAAAAAACAGCTTGATACGTTTCATTTTGCGATCACCTTTTTCATCTTCAGAATAACATAATTTTCTTCATGGACAAACGGATGCAGATTTTTTTCAATGGTCAGCCGTTCTCCATCCCCGAAAAATGAATGATAACGCCCCTCTGTAAGAAGGTTTTCCGGAGAGGTGACTTTTCCAGCTGTTTCAATAATCGACTCCGGAATATAATCTGAATCAGGGAATTCACAGGCGGCATAACCGCAGACTCCGCCTGTACTTTCCGTATAGAGGATTTTGAGTTTATCCACCTCTGAAACAGAATCGTCGATAAAAAGATATTCTTCTGATTCCGTGCAGTCCTGATAATAACCGTAAAGTGATTGTCCATAGGATTTTCCGAGAGATTTCCAATTCCGGTCCTGCTTGCTGCGGATCAGAAATTCCAATGCGCCCAAGCCATAGCGGGCAGGATAAGAAATCCTGATTCTGGCAGACGGACGTTTTATGGAACGGTCAATTATCTTCTCCAACATGACAACAACATCGGTTACAGTGAAAAATTCCGGAATCGGAGTACTGTATTCCGTGTCAAAAAATGCTTTCAGCTCATCATTTGCGATCCGGATCTCTTCCCGTAATGCTTTCAACTCATCCCATTGGGTAAAATCTGCTTTCGGGTCACTCCATTTGCTGAGGATCCGACGGAGTTGATAATACCACAGTTCACTGCGTAAATTGAATTGCATTTCATACAGGACATGATGGAATTTTGCAGAGTCAGCCTCCGCAAGTTTCCGGTTGACCAGAGGAAGAAGAGCGCGGGCAAGCTGGACTTTCTGATATTCATAACAGCTCAATTCACCATTTGCATAAGCAGCCGGCTGTGCCGGAAGTTTTTCATGTTCTCCCTCCCGGAAATAAAAACGGAGAAGTTCCAATTCTGTTTCATTTTCCGGAGCAGTAAAATGTAAAACACATTTTTTCTGGGCTTCATCGGAAGATATGCCGTCTTTCCATAAATATGAAGCATAATTCATCATGGGAAATGAATTGAAACGGGTCATCATCCCCCAGTTACTCAAAAGCATCCCCATGGGATTGTATTTCTTTGCAAAATCTGTATAACTTTCGATGTTCTGAAAATTGTAGGTTGCCGGGACGCCGATATAGCGGAATCCGTGTTTTTCATGAAAATCAAAACAGTTGATCTTCGGTCCACCAAGATGGGCATACGCAGGAACCTTCCGGTCATACCACCAGGACAGCATAATAATATCACGGGGGATATTGTCGAATGCTTCCGGATAAAATTCAAGAGAATCATCCCACATCATCATTGTTTTCCCCAATTTATTCACGATAATGTCATGGATGCGTATGACATGCTGTTTCTGAATTTCGGCACGGCCCATTTTTTCTGCCCATTCCGCACAGAGGGGACAGATTGCTATGTCAAAATTTTCATCCAATCCGGCATTGATATATTGGGAGGGGAATAGTTCAGAGGTCTCCCGTAAATACCCCTCAATAAACTGATAAGTTTCATCAAGAGAGGGACAGAATGATTCTTTAAGGTCGGAAAATCTCCCCTTTTTTCCGTCTCGCAGTTCACAGAGATGTTCAAACTCCGGACATTCCAGGAAAGATTCCGCGTGACTGAACAGTTCATAGTTCGGGATAATTTCTATTCCGTACCGTGCGGCATAGTTTACCAGATGGCTGATCTCTTCCTTTGAATAAGATTTACTTTCCGGCATGTGATGGAATATCTCAGTACGGATACAGCCGTAAATACACAGATTGATATAGTTGAAACCACATTCCGCTGCATGATCGATAAATTGTTCTGCCCAGAACATGGAAACTTTATGACGTGCCATGTAAAATTGCGCGATCCTCATGTCGATCGGAAATATTTTTTCTGATTTTTGCATAAGAGAACCTCAAAAAAACGGAGCGTAGTTATAGGTGAAACCGCTGTTTCCGGTATAATATTCTCTGGGCAAACCGGTTTTCGCACCGTTATACGGAAGATTTGCAGTTTTTCCGAGAACATCTTCAAGCGTGATTTTTCCGACATGCCCATCCATAAATGCGGCATTTGCCTGGCGATTGTGACGCAATGCGACTCTTTGTGTCGCAAAAGACCAGTTCCCGGTAGTGTTATTGGTATTGCTGCTCCGGACATCAACCAACAGCATGGTCGAGGATTCACTCTTGATCGATCCGGCTTTGACCGGTGTCAATTTCACCGCAGTGTTTTCCGGGTTCGCATAATCCAGCCAGCCGAACAGATAGTTGTTGATCGCATAATGCGCTTCATTGGAATACACTTTATTTCCGGGAAGTTTCGTCTGTAAAGTCGGACATGAAAAGACACCGGGAGCCGGAAAGGCAGGCCATCCGGCTATGGGAAAAAGACTTTTATCACCGTAAATATAATATCCGATCACCCCGTGCCAGCTGGTCTTTTCAGCAGAATATCCGATTGCCCCCTGAACTTCACAGGGATACGTACCATCGTAATCATCAAGATAAAACTGAAATGCGGATGCAAGTTGTTTCACATTCCCGGCGCATTGAGTGATTCTGGCTTGATCTCTGGAACGGGAAAGTGCCGGGAGGAGCATTCCCGCAAGAATTGCGATAATCGCAATTACAACAAGCAATTCGATCAGGGTAAAACAAAACCGTCCGCCGCCTCTTTTCAAACTGTAATTTTTCATCCGAATCATCCTTTCATATCCAATTTGTGAAAACAGGTCGTTGTTCCATAAAACCAATCCAGATAACTTTTCAGCTCCTGTATAGTTTCACGATGTGACTGCAATGAAAACCATCCGTTCTGGAGGAAACACCATCCGTCAATATGCCCCCAGCGCAATTCTTCGCTGATACGTTCGCACTGGATCCGCAGCAGTTCCGGTTCCATTCTCGGCTGCTCCGTATAACAGAATCCGTAATGATGAAGAAAAACACCCTGCAAAATCGGCTTGCGGTACATCGCTCTCAAATAGGCAACCGTTTCAAGATATTGCGATTGCCAGAATTCTTTAGTGGAAGTCCAGACCCAGAGATTAAGAACATCAAAGTGTTCCAGATATGGCAGCAGCCGTTCCGGATTCTGCCGGGTATAACGGACAACATAAAGTTTGAGCTCAGGATTGTGTTTTTTCAGAGCATTGCGGATCGCTTTGAGCTTTTCCGGAGTCATCCCGGCACTGGGCCCCTGATAATAATCCCCGAGATCATCCAGAAAATCATCAATGATCGCACCCCCAATATTGGGATGTTTCAGAGAAAATAGACTGACTTTTTCAGCGCATGTTTCATAATCAGAATGATCCAATCCGCATATCACATTCTTACAGCAATCCATTTTCTTGAACAATGTGTCATTCAGAGCTTCCATGGAACTGCAGGAATTCATATAAACTGCATTATCCGCATTCAAATATTTACATGCCGTTTCGAGGCTGCACCAGCTTTCATACGGAACGAAAGGAATTTTTCCCGGATATGAATCAAAGACATATCCCCATACCCAAAGACCATTGTTTTTCATAAGAGTTTTCCTTTTTTTTATTGTTGAATTATTGGCGGAACTTTTTTCTGAAGAGTTGATTCCAAGATCCTGAAAAATCCGGTCTTTTTACAGACTTTTGAAATTTTCTCTCATTTTAACATATCATTAAAAAAAAATGAAATCAAGGATTTTTCATTTCTAATTCATGCCAATTATTGTTGAAATAGTGCCATTGTTGATTTTTCTGCTTGCAAACGCAAAAAAACTGTCTATATTGTGAAACATCAGTATATTTCGTTGATTGAAACGGAGAAGAAAATGCCGAAAAATGATCAGGATGATATAGAGCTGCTGGAGCTTTCACTGGAAAATGCTGCACGCCGTTTTACTGCGCTTCCCCCGCTGGTCGGTGTCATTTACAACCGGGGCGAAGGAGAATTACTTTTTACAGATAAAAATCAATATCTGGAATTTTGTTTTGAACTGTCCCCGATCCGGAGACTAAGCGGATTTCTTTGCAATGGGAAACAAACCTTGTACGTGGCACCCCATGTTTGGATTCGAGACGGAACATACGATCTGGAACCGCTGCCGGAATACAAAATCAGAAATGTACTTGTTTTGAGATATGAGATGAAGTACAAAAAGTTTTTCAGGAAAAACATCAGCAAACTCTCTACCAGCGGTTATTCCTTTGTAATTACTTCCAGAATAAAATATCTGTTGAATGAGATCAATTATCTGATTGCGGAAAAAAATGATCTTAATATCACAGATCATCTGGATATGATGGCGTTTGAACTGATTTGCGAAAGCCTTATGAATATACGGGAAAGTTTGTCCAGCAATCCGATCAGCAGCGGGGAATACAAGTGGCAGCTTCTTCTTGAAGCCGCGATTTACATTGATACACATTTCCGACAGGAACTGGATATTGATACGGTGTGCAATAAATTCTGTGTATCGCGCAGAACATTGTTCCGTTATTGGAAACGGCATTTCAACAGTACTCCGGCAGCATATATTGCTGAAAAAAGATTAAGATTGGCGGTTCAACTGTTGAGTGAGAAAAAAATGCTTTGCAGCGAAATTTCCCAATATTGCGGCTTTTCATCGCATTCGTATTTTTGTGCGGCATTCCGGAAAAAATATGGCAAAGCTCCCACGGAATATTTTTGTGAAAACCGGTCAATTCTATCCTGATTCAGAATCTTTACCCGATTGGACGTCCGCCGGCATCTATTTTTTGACCGCTGTGTCCCGTCTTTCCGGTATTTGCTGCTGAAAGTCTCAAGTTCTCAGGCTCCCAGCTGGGGGCTGATACATAAATTCCCTGTTCAAGATATTCCACGATGGCTCGCAGCATATATTTTGCACCCGGGTCCGGAGTATCAAAATTCAAACCGGATATCATCAAACGTCCTTTTCCGACAACAAATTCCGAAAGCATGGATTTCTGTTTTACCATTTTGAATGACGGGATCAGCTCAATCACCGGCAGGAATTCCGGCATGGAACGATCATACAACAGAGAACGGCTGTTTCTCATCATGGGGAAAAACTGCCAATCCAGAAAACCGGAATGGGGGAACTTCTCCCAAAGAGGATGAGGATTGAACAATGCGCCGGCATGTCCTAATGATCTGCCGGAGGTATGAGACCGGAAATTTTCCGGATTCGCTGTTCCGGGAAAATGATCTGTCAATAAAACAGCACCGCCTTCTTTGAGGAACTCAAAGCGTTTTTCCCGGTCATGAGCCTGAACGATCCGGAGCGCCTCCTGAAGCCGGTAGAAATCAAACTCTTTTGTTTTCAATCCGGGGTCGATCACCTTTGCCGCGGCAAGAATATATTCTTTACTGCGCAGCAGGGAGAATGCAGGTCTGAGCAAATCATTTGGCAGGATATTCATATCCAATCCGGAACCTTTGATCGTCAAAGACATGGGCGTATCGAAATAATCCCTGACGGATACATCCCCGGCGAACTTGACCTTTTTGAAAGACTGTTCTTCCTCAGCCATATATCTTTCAAGATATTTATAAGCCATAGATGAGAGCAGTTTATCCTGATTCCGGATATTTTTCAATGTTTTACTGACTTTGTCCAATCTGGACTTGGAAAGATCCAGAGGTTCGGTAATGACTTCATCATTATAACGGGATTCACGTTCGCTGCGGACACCGGGATGTTTTTCCCCGTTCATGTATGCGATAATGGGAGAGACGTCATAATAATCACGGAGTTTCATTTTACATTTGAGATTGCTGAACTCCTGATTGAAATCAAACCTATTTTCCCGGGATCCGGTACATCTTGAAGCAAAATTTTTCGGGAACGGAATCTGGGAAACGATATGTTCTGCGCAATCCAAAGTTCTGTTTTTCCAAGGACGTTTGTTTACATAATCGTAAGCTTTTGTCCAGCGTTCCAAATCGATTTTAAGGATTGTTTTGATCAGAGACTCCCGATTCAGCGGTGGAGGCGGAACTGACCTCACTCCGGTCTTCCAGTATATAAAGGATAAGAACATGCACCCAAATATTCTGGTATTTTTTACAGATGGCGATGGAAGCTGTCCACAACATTCGCCCGGCTATCCAGTTTTGTGTTTATTAACAGAAAAAGGGACTGCTCCAGTCAGCTGGGGATACAAAATTCAAATGAAAGGAAATAACTATGCCGATCATAGATGAGAATACTCCTTACTGCGAAATGTTGCCGAAACTTCAAACCTTTGTTCAGAGCGGCTTGTTTTCCAATTATGGGAAACCAATCCTGCCTGAATCTTTTTCAATAGCGGACAAAATCACACTCCTTGAATTCGTACGGAAAACTGCAATAGAAAATCATTATGATTGTACGCCTCTGCGAAAAGCTCCCGACTACGCAGAGTGGATTGATCAGAGACGACCTGATCCCAGCCGTGATCAGTGGCTTTGGTTGTTTCAGAATATTGGAGCCAGACACCAGATCTTATCCGTTGATGAGGTTTGCGGGATCATGGCTGGTCGGGATGCCCTTCTGCCATTTTTGTCCTTCGCACCTGACATACGATTACAGAAGCATTATGAAAAATTCTTTGGCACTGCAGTAGAGGATGACGATCCGTCACCTCTGCCATACCCAAATCTTGAAGAAGCTATCAACAACGATGCACCTGGAAAAGTCAGCATATACCGTCTGATGTGCCGAAACGTAACTGACGAACAAATCCTGAATCGTGTAGTATGTTTGCAAAAGCCAGCTGTGGTCATTTCTCTGCTCAAAAAACTTCCAAGCGACATGAAGGTTCGTAAACTGATTAAAGTTCTGCGTGGCTGGACCACTCCGAAAATTCTGTTAAATCAAGCAATCCAAGAGTTCAGTAATGACCTGAACTCTTGGAAAGATGAATATGGAAACAGTTTCTTTTGGTTCTTATACAGTCTCCCGAATCCGGTATCAAAAAATATGGTTGATCTTCTCCCCGAGGAACTTCTGTGTGTCTTTGATCAGCCGAACTGTTATGGAATCTCGCCGGAAGATCTTTGGTTGTATTATCGTAAAGGAATACTCTTGCCAGAAAATAGCAGGAATTAAACATAAACCTTTAGAATCAAATAAAAGGAAAAATTTTTTATGCAGAAAGAGTATTTTATTTATACACCCAAAAATATTTCATAATCCAATAAACGTTTTCGTTCTTTCCAATCCGGCATACACACAGTTAAGGCTTCATAAAACTGAATATTGTGTTTCGGATAAATAAAATGCAACAACTCATGTAAAAAAATATTTCAATTTCTGCTGGATCTTTTTTATGAAACGGCTGTCTAATAACTATAAAGACAGGATTGGAGCCTATCGGGGGGTAAGACTTCAGTTCTGTCTTTTTTATTTTCTGATATAACAAACGCTGGCAGAATGTTTTTTATAACAAGGGCTCCGTCATAACATTTGCATATATTACGCTTCATTTTTCCAGATTTTGTGTAAAATATCGTAACGCTCTTTTTTGGCCCGGGTATAATCTCCGCAACGAGTAGTCAGAATAATAGCATAAAGATTTCGTGATAAATCAAAAAGAATTGTCTGACCACTCCAGCCGCTGTGGAACAGAACTGAACCAAACATTTCTTCTGCCAGAAATTCTTCATAAATTGCCCAGCCGAATTTACGATAACCATGAAAATGGATTTTTCGGTCTGGCGATATTTCCCGCATTTCCTTTTCAGAAAAGAGAACTTTACCTTCAGGAGTGCTTCCGCCATGCAAATAGCATTGTAACAGCTTGGAAAAATCTTTTGCACTTGTGAAAAGCCCGGCATTTCCGGCACTGCCACCATCACGATAAATACGCATAGCTACAAAGTCAGAAATTTCTCCGGGACAAGAAGTTCCCATAGTTTTACCCAACCGCTCCAAAGGTATTTCAGGTAACGGTTTACCCAAACTGGTGGAATTCATTGCCAACGGTTCAAAAATTTCCCTCCGGCAAAAATCGGGCAGTTTTTCTCCAGTAATTTTTTCCAATATCAAGGAGAGAAGCAGATAATTCCAGCAAGAATACATGGCGTGACGTGTGGGAGGATGCGGAGGAGGCGTCACAAGAAGATTAGTTAACATCTTTTGACCGGACTCATCAAAATACAGTCGCTGAGATTCTCCCCGGACATCCCCAAAACCAGATACATGATTGGCCAGATCACGGACTGAAATAGTTTCATACAAATCTGCTGCAGCAGTAAAATCAGGAAGATACTCTGTGAATGGAGCATCAAAATCAATCATTCCACGGTTATGACAAATCAGAAGAGCTGTAATGACAGCGGCAACTTTTGTTGTACTGGCAACATCCAAGACTGTATTTGTATCCATATTATACTTGCCATTTGACGAGGTATATCCAATGCCCAAATCAAGAAAAACTTTATCGTGTTTACCTGCCAGTACAGCACCGCCGTAAATGATTCCATCATTAATAGAGTCTGTCAAGATTCTCTGTATTTGATCCATACCATTTCTCCTTTAGGTAAAACATGTTGTATTAATATTCCAAGCAAAGATCTCAGGAACAATTACGTTGGCATTTTCTCCGTCCCAATTTTTAATGATGAATCTCAAAATGGTATTTTTCAGGTTCATCATGAGAAAAACAAGCTGTAAAACGGGAATCTCCATATACAGTGCAAGGCGCTTCTCCATAGGTTTTGCATCCGGCAAAATCCAGTAATTGACGAATCTGTTCAGTCTTCCAGAAGGGAAGAACACTGTAAAAGTTCTTGCCATTGGAAACAACTGCCGGAGTTCCATCGGAGAATTTTGCCTGAATTTTTACATTCTCTCCGCAGACCGGAATAACTCGTGGAAGGGGTGTTTCTTCAGAAATCATTGTTCCGGAAAAAATACCTTCAAAAATTACCTTTTGTTTAGGGAATCCTCCCGGTATTTCCTTGATTTCCAACCCTTCCGGAAGCCGATCAAGATAAGTGTATAAAACATATTGATTCTTGAAATTGTACGGGATGTCCGGACAATCACAAAATATGATCAGCTTATATTGAGAGAGATCAAGCAAGTGTAAATCAGAAATCAGGTAGAAATCAATAATAGCTCCGGAAAGTGTTGCATTCCTTCTAAAATCCCTTCCTCTGCGGAACAATTCAGCCGATTCTGTATGCTTCATCAAAGCTTTTTCATCTGTAACAAAAAGAATATCGGCAACTGATTTATGTGATTGTTTCCGGATCGCAACAGCCTGCTGTTCCAGTTGAATGATGAGGTTCCGGATCTTTTCGGAATCATACCATCCTCCGCCGAGATCCATCCACCAATAACTGGTGTCAGCAGAAAGGTTTTTGGAAAATTCCCTGTAAAAAACAGCTTCAGTACATTCTTCTGGAACCGTGACAATGGCATCGTTACCCTTCAAAAGATAAGTACGGATATCCAATTCATCAACCCACTTTTTCTTAAGCCGGATGGATTGAGCTGGAGCTATAAAGCCTCCGCTTTCTCCTGCATTTCTCCGGTAATAACTGGTAGGAGCAGCAAGGAAATCCACATAAGGAGAATTCAAGATTCGATCTAAACCAAGCCAACCGGCATAAGCCGCATTATGGCATTCCAAGGTGTAACCATAGAACAAGCCGGTCAATGTCTCCGGATCTTCTTCCTTTGCTACTTTACAAAAATGTTCTGCAACGGAAGAATTGAGTTCGGACATATATTCATCAAGATCCCGCGTGATCACATCACATTCCCGTTCGCGCATAAACGCTGCGACAGAATCATAGACTTCTTTTCGCATTTCGGGAGGCGGCATTTCCAATGTTTTCCATGCTTTCAGCAAAGCTTCGTGAGAACCATATTTCTTTTCTCCCCATCTGCGGAAAGCGTTTTGAAACACCTGGCTGTAATCACCGTAAGTCCGCCCCAATCTTCCCCAATGACATGTTTCGCCGCTCACCCCATAAGCCAAATGCCATCCGATGATCCGCTTTCCATAGGGAGTCCCCGCAACATGTCGCATCAATGCAATCAACGCTTCAGAGGCATCTCTGAGCCAGATTTCCGATGCAAAACTCTGATTGGAAAATGTCCCATTCACATTCGGACGGTTGTCTTTTCCCATGTAATATCCGTTTGGAGCTTCATATCCCAACAGATCATGTTCTAAAGAACCAACACGCGGACGGATATATTCCGGATCATTGTTCCCGCCGTAGTAAACGAATAATTCTCTAGGATATACTTTTGCCCATTCCACGGGGGCATTCAGTTTGACACGCGGAATATACAGGGCATCTTCAGGTAATGCGCTGAAAAGGCTTTCAAGAGTCCGATCAGTAAGTGTATAATCATACTGACGCGGTCCCACCCAACCGCTGTGAAGGATGGATGTATGAAGCTTTACTCCGGCACTGTGCATATCTTTATGATATCTGGCATAAAGCTGATAATCACCGCCGAATTCGATCAGTTTGCCATTTTCGTCAAAGCGAGCCGGATCATTTTCAAATCCCAATCGAGACCAGAAAATAGAATTGTTTTCTAAAATATTCATTCTTATCCTTTCTTTTCAAAAGCTGAACCGGCTTCTTTTCTGAAATCGGGGTCCGTAATATATTTCATTGCTGTCTTAGCCAGTGCTTTTCCGGCAGAAAACATTGCTTCACGGGCTTGGTCTGTACTGGAAAATTCTGCAAATTCAGCTGTATGGGCAGCAATCTTTTTTCCCAACGGGAAATGTGCATGCAATCCGGGACGGATACGGGAGAAATTACCGAAATCAGTTCCGGCAGACCCGTAGTAAATATGACGGCTTTCCGGAGTCTTGAATCCCAGGGCAGCCATATTGTCAAGGTAAGTATCCCGCAAAGCCGGGCACGGCAAAGTCGGCTGATGACGCATTGACAGGGAAACATTGACTTGAGTTCCTGTCAATAATGCTGCGCCCTTTGCCATATTCCGGAACATTTCGCTCAGCTCTTTCAGAATATTCATATCAGAACTCCGCAAAGTATATACGGATTTTGTCTGTTTTGGAATCATATTTGCACGAACTCCCCCATCAGGAATACAACCCGATATAGCAGAATCAAACGGCATATAATGACGTTTCAATGCAACTGCCTGATACAGTAATACTTGTGCATCAATGGGGTTTGTAAATTCCGGATTGGAAACACGTGCAACCGGAGAACCGGTTTTTTCGGCAGTGAATGTGACTTCAGCGGAACATACGCCGGAATATTCACCGCAAATGACAGATTCTCCGCCGGTGGGATGTGCCATCATTAAAGCATCTATATCATCCAAAACACCCTGCTTTGCCATATCGACTTTTCCACCATCCGTTTCTTCTCCGGGACATCCGAGAATAACAACTTTTCCATCAATACGGCATTGTTCCAATACTTTTTTAACTGAGAGACCTGCGGTCAAAGCACAACCGCAAATCAAATGATGTCCGCAACCATGACCGATTTCCGGCAATGCATCGTATTCAGAACAGAATGCGAAAACCGGAGTACCGCTGCCAAAAGAAAATTCAGCCCGGTAAGCAGTCTCAAAACCTGCGTATGGTGTCACAACCGTGAAACCATTCCCGGTTAAATATTCCACCTGATTTTTACAAGCATTGTATTCCTGAAAAGAAAGTTCCGGCTCCATCCGGATTTTCTCGATCAGTGCCCGTAAGGAATCTTTTTCTTCATTCGATAATTCGAGAAATTTGTCAAAAGTTGCAGTCATGAATTCACCTGAATCATTTTTGTTGTGTCCAGACTTCCATTTCTCCGATAAAGAATTCACCGGAAGAACGTTTTCCGAATTTCAATTCAAAGCTCTTTGCATTCTGTTTGAACGGGATCGTAATTTCACGGACATCCACTTCTTCTGTATTGGCAGGAAGAACAGCCGAACCTTCTTTCATCCACTTATCGCCAACTTTAGAATAAAGTTCGATGGAAGGAATGTCACCATGACACCAGAGTTTCACTTCTCCATTACGGATATTTTTCCGGAAGTTGATTTGAATTGCAAACGGATCTTTTTTCTTCCATGCCGCTGCCCATTTCTGCAATGCGGGAAGAGTCGGCTTCCGTACAATTGCAGGTTCATCCAAGGCTTTACGACGGTTGAATAATGCTCCGCAGTTCTTCTGTTTATCCGGGATCAGATCAGGCGCAACAGAATATGAAGCAGTAAAGGGGATCAACGCATTGGGGCCATCAACAACACTTTCCAGTTCCCATGCAAATGCATTTCCTGTCACACACTTCAAATTTTTCTTCCAGGGAGATGCAATCTTTTTTGCCGGTCTCGGAAAACGGAAACGCCAGATCGGCTGGTCAAGTTTACTTCCTGCATTCTTCTGGAACGTACGGAACATCTGCCATGCGTTTCTGTCTGTCAAAAGAGTATAGGAAAACGGATTTGAGGCAAACGTGATGACCTTTCCTTTTCCATACGGATTGACAATGACCGCCGGATTTCCATTACTGTATTTCGCAAGCACTTCAGCTTTACCGACAGGTTTCATCTGCCAGACCGGATTTCCGGAAGCCGTAACGGTCATATTTTCAAATTGAAATCCGCCGGACGGCAATTTCTTTCCGGTAACTTCCAGCCCCATCAGTTCTTTCTTCAATCCGGGACGTTTGGTTCCGTCATCGGATATTTCAAATGTATCCGGAGAGGCAATGATCAAAGTTCCGCCATTGGCTGCATATTTTTTCAGACGTTCCACCGTTGCTTCGTCCTGATACCGTGCGGAAGGAACATAAACCGTTTTATAAGAATCCAAGGGATATTTCTGTTCTGAGATCTGAACATCACTGACAAAGCGAAACCAGCTTCCGGCACGGGGACCGAGAACAGTAAATGCAGATTCATATTCTCTTGCAAATGGATCTGTTGTTTTTTCGAACCACCAGTTTTCAGCAAACCGGGTGGCATTGGAGAAAAATATCGCTGTATCAGCGGCAGGGAATTTCAATTCCCGCATTTTTCCAACTTCCTTATAAATATGACGGATTTCTGCAAAGCGTTCCGGTGCACCATAATAATCAGTATATGTCTTTCCGTACCAGTCAATAAGCCACAAAGAAATTGATTTTCCGCCGACACGGAAGATTTCAGAAATGATCTCATTTGTTTCTTCCGCATTCAAAGACATGAAATAATGTTCCACATGCGGTCCGCCCCTCACAGGAGTTTCTGCAAGATCACCCATGATTTTAACGCCGAATCCCACATTCTGCCGGTTCGGACTTCCGGAAGGGATCTGCTGCTGGGTGATGTAGTCATACGTGCCTTTGGCATTTTCATAAAGCATTGCAGCGAAATTTCCGATTTCGACTTCGGAAATAATCACAACTTCCGGTTTGATTTTTTTCAACCGGGCAGCAGCTTCTTTCATACATTTATTGTATTTTTCCAGAATCCAGCGATGATAAACGATCCGTTCGTATGGGGTGGCGGATTCAACGGATTTCGGGAATCCATATTTTCCGAATCCATACTTCTCTTTCGCTTCTTTTTCAAAAGCGTTCCACATTTCCGGAGCCTGCTCCAGATAGATCTTCCGGAACTGATTGTAATAACGGAAATATTTACTGTGGGTTTCATGACCAAGCGCAACAACAGCAATGTTTTTATGGAATCTCCTGAAATCATTTTCCAGGTCATCAATAATAAATTTTGCAACCCGTTCATCTCCTATAAAATAATAGGTGCGAAAAGGCCGTTTCGGATCCGGCGTATAGCAGGGATATTTTATTTTTTTACTTCCGGCAAACTGCGGGATCACATACCATTCCACTGCAACAGGATATTTTTTCAGCATCCGGTTGGTGAATTTTCCGGGAACAAAGGCGTTGACCATTTCAGAACTGATTCTCATTTCTTTTGTAAGATCAACAATTTCGGAAAAATGATATTTCATACCGCTCCGCAAAGCAAATGCGGAGGAGTTCCACCAGTAATTGCCGGAAATAAAACGTCCGATTTCACAATCTCCCACCGGGATACGGAGATCCGGATGCATCCGTTTTTCTCCCATCAATTCTTCATACAGCGGTTTATCTGTTTTCCATGCCTGCCGCGGACGCGCTGACATGGGATTGTCGATCCCATAATAGAGGTAGGAAACCTTTTCCCCCTTTATCCCGCTGACACAAACATCCAATGGACAATACCGTTGTGCATCTTGATAGACCGGCCATGCCCACTGAAGAAAGGAAGAACGTTCCATCGTTTTTCCTTTCAAAAGGCGGTTACGGAATATTGCAAGTCCGATCTTTTTATCCGGCATACGGAACTCTTCTTCCCCATATCCCAGATCCTTAAATGAAATACTGAAATCAATGATCCACTGATCCTTTTCCTGTTTTGCTTTGACTTTCAGGGATTTCGGGTTCCATTTCTTATCTCTGCCGAATGCATCGTAAACAACACCGGCGGAATTGATGGCAATTTGATAAAAATTCTGTCTGTCACGGTTCGGATCAATGAAAATTTCCACACTGTCATCGTTGTAAGGAGCTCCATCGTGTTTTACTGCATTAAGAATCCGGTTTGCCATCTGAGGTTCTTTCCCGGTAATCCGTATATGCAAAACACCTGATTCTGACAGCATTTGAACTTTTGTTTTTACATCGGAAGGCAGAACTTCTGAGAGAAAATCGCGAGAATTCTTTTCCTGGCTTCCCACTTTGATAAAATCTTCAAATGTCAAAGCATTTTTCCATTCATATTCATCCACTTTGTTTGCCAGAGGAACTTGCGGTATATAACTGCCTTCCATAAGTTCCACTTTATCCACAAAGAATCTTCCGTCAAAATTATCTCCGGCAAGGAATATTTTCAGACGCTTGCATTCAACCGGTGTTTTGAAGGAGTACGTAACCTGAATCCACCCTTTCTCATTGAGTTTGGAATTCAGCGGAAAATATTTCAGCGGACGCGGATGCGTTGCCAAATCCCTGGAATATTCATCAAAGAACTGAAATGCGAATCCGGCAGAGCCGTTTTTGATATCGCTCTTCATCATGGCGGATATCGTGTAAACAGTTCCCGGTTTGATATTCAATTCCTGATAACATCCGGCAAAATGTTCAAAACCGAACATGACTTCCGCTTTTTTACGGGGATCGGAAGCAATCACCAGACACCGTTTCTGATCCGGAACATCTTCCGTACTGAATTTGATATCATTGAACCGGTTGTTCCAGTTCCAGGGGGTTAAACCGTTGAATACGATCTGACCATACTCAAAAGAAGAATTGGCAAGGGAATCATATTCCGGAGTATCTCCTTTAACGGAAAGATCTTTGATCTCAACTGAACTGCCGGGAGTCAAATAAAACGCAATCCGGATCTCGTCTGAAGTCAGATTCTTGAAATCACTGATCACACCTTCCGCATGAACCTCTTCCCACTGATCGGTAAGTTTTTTCCGGGAAACCGGAATTTGTCCGGTACAGGAATATTTCGTCTGGTGATTATAGCAAGCATATCCTGTTACAAGAAGCCCCTTTCCACGGGTCTTAAATGTCAGGGAAATCTTATTTCCTTTCTTGACACGGATCGTGCGATTGGAATGAATTTGAACAGCTTTTTTATATGCATCAAGCTTCAGCACTCCATCCTTGACTGACATTTTCCCGTGTGGATCTGATGGCTTATTGCCAATGATCTTACTCCAAAGCAAGGGTCGTCCGCGACGATCAGTTTTGAAATTTCCGTTGACAAATATCTCCCCCGCATACACACTGACTGTTAATAACCCCAGCAAAAGACTTAATTTTCTCATTTATCCACCTTTTTCTATCATTGGCCATTTAAAATCGTTTTGATATATGCAGCAGGAACGCTTTGCACAAAATCATTGTAAGAAACGGATTCCGCATGTCCATCAAAATAAACCTGATTTGCATGTCTGCTATGTCTGGCATGGATCCGTTGACCGCTGTCTTTATTCGTCATAACAAAGTAATAAAATTGGGTTCTTGGTTTAGTGGAACTTATTGTATCAACAAACAACGTTCCGTATACACCTTTCTTTTCAGCAGCGGTTTTGGATTCATAGGATTTCATTAGTTGTGTTTGTTTGACATAATTTGTAAATCCATTTCTGGTTGTAATACCATAACCGCGAGTCATCCCTGTTTTATGAATTTCCAAGGATTCTGCAGAAACCCAGCTGGGACAATAGGAACTCTGCCAGTTTCCGGCAATCGTAATGACCCCAGCATCTTCAAATAATTGAGGCCATCCTCTGTTGTTACGGTTTGAATCGTAATGTGGGGTAGACCATCCGTCACTGATATCAACATAAGATTGCCAGAACATCCCCATCTGTCGTAAATTGTTGATACAACTGCTGCTGCGGCCCTTTTCACGAGAACTGTTTAATGCGGGAAGCAGCATTCCTGCAAGGATGGCGATAATGGCAATTACAACCAGCAATTCGATCAAGGTAAACATTGATTTTTGTATTTGTTTTTTCATATTTCTCTTCCTTTCGTTATTTGATTTCTGTGATATATTTTTTCAATGCATCTGCCCAGATAACATATCCGGCGGTGACAGGATGAAGAAGGTCAGGTCTCATCGTTTTATCAACCTTTCCTTCAGAATCCATCAAACGGGAATTGATATTTTCAAAAAATACCCGTTTTCCATCGGCAAATCTGGGAATCGCAGCGTTGATCTTATCAATTTTTTTACGCAAATTGTTTCCCGGAACTCCGCGCGGGAAAATGGCAAATAATACGATTTTTGCATTGGGAGCCTGCTTTTTTAATCCTTCCACACAAAGCCGGATCCCTTCGATCGTCGCTTCCGGACTGTGACGCGGAGTGTTGTTCGTTCCGATCATCAAAACCACAAGTTTCGGATCAAGATTTTTCCATAACTCTTTGTTGTTGATGACCCAGAGCGTATGGTTCGTCCGATCTCCGCCAAAGCCTAAATTCAAAACGGTATGCCCTTTGAACGTTTCTTTATACTGACGTGTTCCATCCCAATTATGGGTGATGGAATCTCCACAAAGGACAATATCAATTTTTTTACCGTCCCTTTGTGCTTGAGCCATTTTCTGTTTGAAACGGGGCTGCCAGAATTTCCGCCAGGTTTGCGTGGCAGTTTCTTCTGTTGGCGTTATAGCCTCTTTCCAGCCCTGAAATTTTTCTGCGTAAACAACTGCACAAAGACAGAGCAGCGGGAGAAAAAGTCCCTTTTTCATTGTTACACCTCCTTCATTGTTTCAATATACGGTTCAGCAAGGATTCCGCAGGGAACCGTTTGCCGTTGATCGGTTTCTCTTGTCTTGAATTGAGCCGGACCTGTCCATGATGGCCATTTTTCTAAAGAATAAAACGGTCCGAACACATTCCGGCGGTGTCCGTAAATGCAGATATCAACAGTATCATCACCGTCATATTTCAGCTTATCCGTCAAATCGACTCTGAACGGCGGACAAATCAGAACCTGTTCTTCCGAGCCATTGATTCTGACACCGACCGCAGAGCCGCGCCACTCCGGAATATTGAGGAATGTTCTGCCCTCTTTTTTCGCATCAACAGACATCCGGTAAGTGAAGTTTCCTCCATAAGCAGGGAATCCCTGTACGCACCAATCGCCCCATTCCACAGTCGTCGGCAATTTCGTGATCTTATTTTCAAACACACCGAATTCTCCGAGAATGAAAATACTTTCCAATCCCGGCAGATTTTCATGGTACTTGCCGCTCAGGATCAATTGATTTTCACCATTCTGTAAAAATTCAGCAGGAATTGCAAGTTTCCGCAAAACCGGATCAATCCAGAATCCGACATCGTTTTTCTGTAATTCTTTTCCGTTCAAACAGATGGAATACAGTTCCGGATGCTCAATCACAAGATGACACTCTGTTTCCGGTGCATTTTGACATTCAAACGTGTATTTCAACTGCAAATCCAGAACTTTTTCCGGAGTTGTGTCCGGGAGAAGATAAGGCTGGAACATGTGTCCGCAGCGGGGACCCGCACCAAGTTTTTCCCGTAAGAATACATCTCCAAGCAGAATAAATTCATTCTGTTTTTCCACGACTCCGTCAATCACAATATCTGCGTGATCCAGAATATAAACGTTCGGTTCATCCCGGAGGATCGTGCTTCGGATACCGGTCAAAGCTCTCCGGTCTGCCGGAACAAGTTTTCCCGGAGCTGGAATCGCTTCCGGAATCGTTTCTTCTGAAAGCACAAACAAACGGGATTCCAATTCCTCAAAGGACGTGTCAAAACAGTATTTTCCATTGACATACACAAACGGATGTTCGTATATTTTCCCGCTGAGGGTATCGAATTCATAAAGAGTTTTTCCTCCGTCTGCCGTTACTGCAGCTTTTACAGTTGGGAATTTCAGTTTCCGATCGCGCACCATTGTACGTGCCATAGGCTGATCAGACATTTCGATCCCTGTATTGCAGATAAAGAGATTCAGGTTCTTTTCAAATTCAGAGAAATGGGAAAGCAAAGGTTCGATCTCATTGCCATCCATATCTGTCAGGGAAATACGGCGGTACTGTTTGCTCAAAGAATCAACAAGCTGCTTGTAATCCACATTCACAAACTTTCCGTAAGCCGTTTTTGCCTTTTCAGATTTTACTGCATCCACATATTCCGGAGCCGTTCCGAGATAGAGAACGGTTCCGCCTGCCGAAGCAAACTCTTCCAGAAGAGTCAACGTGGAAGAACGGATCGTTTTCAAAGCGGGAATAACGACCGCTTTATAATCTGCACGTGCGATTGTGAATGTTTTTCCGTTCACAACTCCATGACGTGCGATTTGGTCTTCATCTCCGAAATCAAAATCAAGATTCGCACCAAGAAGAGTGTTTGTCAAGGTGAAAAACTCCTGATTGAGCTTTTTCACCGGCGGAACAACATCTTTACTGACTCTGTAACGGACACCCCAAGCGGATTCCATCGGGTGAATAACGAGAATATCTCTGATCTCATCTCCCGCAGATATGACGCTGCCGACTCTGGCAAAATGATCTTCAATTCCGGAATAAACAGAATACCACGGAGAGTGTTCCGAAATCGTTGCAGGATAATCGCGTTTTGCTTCAGCATCCATAGAGTACCAGTACAAATGATGACAGCGGAAGTTGACCCCCAAAGCATACTGCCAGTCACCGAGAGATTTGTGTGCAAACAACGGAAAATCCCATCCGGTGCAGCCATACAACTCACTCAAACGGCGCTTCTTCCCGAACTGACGGGCAACGGATGAGAGCTGTTTCACTGTTGCGTAAGTCGTCCAACGCTCTGTCAGCAAGTCGATTCCCGGAATCTGCATGGCCTCATAAAACCACATGGAACTTCCAACACAGAATGAGTTCCAATCCAAATCATCTTCTCCGAGAACGTGTCCGGTCAATGCCAGATTGTGATTTGCACACCATTCTCCGACTTGTTTTCCGAATGCTTTCACAAACAATTCACCAGCCAAAGCATAAAAATGATTCCGGTAAACAGAAAATTCTTTTCCGCACTCGAAAAATAATTCGATCATGCCGTCACAAAGGTCGTAATGATATTTTTCCTGAAATTTCTGTTCAAAACCAACGGTCCACGGCAGATTGTTTTCGCTGCGGTAAGGCAAAGAATAACATGGCTCATCGGTGAAAATACCGGGAATCGCTTTCCCGAATTCCCCATGGAATTCTCTGTCATAGGCTTCATGAGTTACATCAATAAACTTTTTGACAGCCTCTTCACTCATCGTATCCAGATACGTATTTCCATTGAATTCAGAGGAACTTTGAGAAAGGTCAAAATAGCAGCGGACCAGAGTTTCTTCCTCCGAAAGTGCATCATCAAATTCGACTCTTCGGTAGGAAACAACGTTTTCCCCTTCAAAAACTGCCGCAAAACATGCAAGCGTCGTGCCTTTGTTATGGAATTTTGATTTCTCTTTTCCCCATTCGACCAGAAGTTCTTTCATTTTGAACCGGTCATCAGCGGTAACGATCCCGCCCGCAGCTCCGGAGGGCCAGCGGTCCTCATCATAAAGCCACGCATCAAGCCCTTCTTTTTTTGCTTCATCAATACAAGCCGCAATACAGTCAAACCATTCCCGGCTCAGATATTTGGTTTTCAGACCAACGCGGGAATGCATGAAAAAACCGCCCATTCCCATTTTCTTCATACTGCGGATTTGTTCCCGGAGACGTTCCGGTTCCAATTTTGCATTCCATGCCCAGAACGGGGCGCCGCGATACTCGACAGGAGGATTCTGAAAATCTTTTACAATCTTTTCTGTACTCATTTTTCTTCTCCTTCAACGGTTCCATTGATCCAAATCGGTGAACTCCAGCAGTAACGGCCCTTTTTCGTGATCGCACGCACATAATAACAATCACAAGGGGTTTCCTGACGGTAATCAAAAATCATTTGTCTGCCTCTTCCGTAAAGGATCACGTGATCCTGACAATTTTTGACCAGCGTGACCCGTTCGATCTCTTCCGGCGCTTCAAAGTTGATCCAGATATTTTTTGTTTCGCCCGGTTCAATGGTAAAAACTTCACCCATGCAATGACCGTTGATCCGGAAATCCAAAGACATCCGTTCATTTCCCATGTAGGCAAAACAGCGGCGGGCTTTCAATGCCTCGAAAATGGATTCTCTGGTGTTTTCCTTTGCCCAGACTCCGGTAACTCCACGGTAACAATTTGGATAAGGTTCATCCGTATGATCCAAACCGGGCGTTTCATAATGATCGTCAGAACCGCCGATCACACCCATTTTTGCGCCCCGTTTCAACGCATCCTGCCATGCACCGCCGCGAACCCAGGAATCTTTGTGGAGTGGGTGATCAAAATATTCTGCGCAGTCGGAACAACTGTAAATTTCCAGCAAAGGCGGCATCAATTCCACCGGAAGAGTATTGAAATCACATCCGGCAGAAAGACAATAACTGTCATGAGGAACCACGATCACATCATCACGTTTCAGCAGCGCACGTAATTCTTCTCCGGTGATCTCCCCGTCACGGACCCCGCGGACAAGATCACCTTTTCCATTCCGGTAATAAATAACCAAATTATTGAAATAAGGATATGAATCTCTTTCATAGGCAAGGAGTGTCGTGAATTTTCCCGGCTCGTAATATTCCTGAACTTTGGATTGGATCAGCTCCCATTTTCCGTCATTCCACAGTTCAGCTCTTCCAACGCCACCATGATCATGGTCCGACAAGACTCCAAAATCAAATTTAGCTTTATCACGTATTGAAAGAAAATATTTATCTACGTCTACATCTACCAGCCAACAGGCATCAGATATATTGGAATGTCCATGCATTTCTCCGCAATAAAGTGAATATTCTATTGGTGGAGGATTAAACTTTTCTTGTACAGCATTTATCTCTTTCCAAAATCCTCTGGGATCTGGCTTTTTTCCACTGTAAACCATATCAGTAAACTGCTGGCATCGTCCCGGCATATCAATTGACCGGGCAATCTTTTTTTCCGGATGATTCATTGTTTATTCCTCCACATAAAAAGCCTTTGCCATAGCTCCCCAGACACGCCGGTACTGCATCGGAATTTGCCCGAGAACACATTTCGCGACCAAAATGTTATAACCTGCTTTCAGGTGAACGGGTACAATTTCCGGAGCGATATATTCCGCATCGGAGTTCGGTTCAACAACGCAAATTTTCTGATTTTCAAAGAAAAACTCACCGCCGGAGGATGCACCAAGCGCAAAGAAAGCATCACGCTCGCAATCTGAGTAAAAACGGAAATAAAGATATGCAAGAGAGTTTTCAGATTGCGGATAACATTTCAACAAGTCACAATAGCCGGAACGATCCGGAACTATAATTTTTGAAGTCGCAATCAATCCGGCAGGATCAATCTGTTCCGGCAGGAATTTCTGCTCATCCATGCCTTTTGTAAAGTTATACGGATAAACCGGTGATGCCAAAACCTGATAACAGTTGATATTCTTCCGTTCAACAGTATCCGGAAAAGCTGTGATCCTCAGTAATGCATTGGCGTAAGGAACCAGCTCCAGATCAGTCTGTTCTTCCGCAACGTGATGGAACAGGGGAACTTCCGGCGTGTAACGTCCAAGTTCCAGATCGTCAAAATTACTGACTTTCAGTCCTTTAATTTTCATCTTAAGCGGTGCAATATCACTGAATAGATCACCTTCCGGATTCCGGATGATTTCAGCAGAAGTTCCATCTGCAACCGCATAATTCCAATCACTTTCCGGAGTCAGATCGCAAGGTGAAAATGGAGAAGCATTTTCCCGTACAGCTTTATATTTCACTGGCAGGGAGAAAACCAGAGGACCATATTCAAACCAGTTCCAGTAACGATCCTGCTTCTGAATAGGTTCCATGGGGAGTTCCAATGTAAAAGTGTCTCCATCATTCCAAGTCCTGCTGATGGTTGCAAAACCATTATTTACTTCCGGCATGGAGTATTCTTTTCCATTCAGTTTTACAATGGGGGATTTGCACCATTGCGGAATACGGAATGTAAACGGCATCTCAAGTGCTGAATTTACAGAAAAACGAAACTCTATCGTTTGTTCACATGGATAATCTGTTGTTTCATAAATCTTGTAGTCAATACCATTGAATGTTCCGGAATATTCAGAAGGACCGTAAAGAACAGCTGACGGAGATTTATCTTCGTTCAACATCCACATACGCATTAAATAATTCGGGAGAATACGGTGAACATTGCCTGTACAGCATTGCGCACTGTGATCTGAACGGAACTGACGGAAACTCGCACAACCGCGATAGAACCATGAGTTGCTTGAACCTGACGTTGCGATTACCTGATTAGGAGACGAAAGATATTGCAAAGCCGAAAAATCTTTCAACAAAGAACCCGGAAAAGCGTTGAAAAAGATCTTTTCCATACGATCCGCATATTTTCCATTACCGGTTGCCATCAGGAAATATCCCAAACTCCATGCGAAGTCATTGATCACGCAGGTTTCATAACCTTGCAGAGGGTCACGCCCAGCCAAATCTTCGTTGCTGGAAGGCAAGCCGGGAATCTGTTCATGAGTAATATTTACTCTATCCAACGCTGCGACTGCGCCATCCAGAAATTCTTTTTTTCCACTATATAAGTAAAGAATAACAGGAAGTTTCAGGGATTCGCTGAAAGAAACTCCATGGATGATAAAGTTTTTGCCGGATGTCAGTTTTGACCAATAAAGTTCAAATTCATCTTCTGTATGCAAGGAATAATGTTCATCATGCTGACGATATGCGGCAATCGCTTTGGAAAGCAATGATTCATCACCGCTCCAGCCATAGGCTTTCAGAACGCCTTCCAAGTTATTGATATGGCGGAATCCAATTGCCAGTTTTTCTTGCGGAAGTTGTTGAAAATGACGGATGAATCCAGCTTTTGCCTGTTCGTTTTCTGTAAAATCGCAGTAAGCCATTACAGCCCGGAAAAAGACTGCCATAGGCCATTCCGAATCAGAGGCTCCGTAAGCATGTCCGAGCAATCCATTCTGATCCGGATGTTTCAGGACATAATTGATGTTTTTTTCAAACAGAGCAAGTTTTTCTTTGTCATCAGAAACAATTCCAAGCCTGACCAAACCATCCAGAAGATAGGCTGTTTGTTCATAGGGCCACCAGGCGTCTTGAGACGGAGTTGCAGCGGCTTCGTCATTGTAAACAATCGAAGCAGGAACAATTTTACCAACACCGCCATCCCACATAGGAGTATTGAATGGATAGCCCTGTTCCTTAAAATTTGATGATAGTCCATCGTTCTGTTGTTTAACCCAGCGAGTCAAATAACCGGCAGGCTTGGTACTGCCCGGATGGCTTTCACTGAATTTTCCGTAATACAAGTTCTTCACGTTCCAACCTCCTGTATGCTCAATGTCATTTTATCCCTCAGATAAATCCAAAAACGACTTTTACATGACAAATCAAGCATTTTTATTGTATAAAAACATTTCTTACAATTACTATAATCCAAAAAAAACAAAAAAAAAGAGAGAGCAAGTTTGCATTTTGTGATATTTCATGTCATATTACAAAAGGGAAGGAGTTTTTTATTATGATCGATATATCAAAAGTGCGAAAATGGAATGTCAGGTTTAACTGTTATCCTGAAATTGAGTCTTTACCGTTTCCGGATATCATTGTTGAAGAGCAGGAAGATTTCGGTTATCAGATGCCACAATGCTGTCCGACAAACATCCCCCCCGAAATCGGTGCTCAGATTACAGTCACATTGTCAGGACATGGTATTTTTTCTGTCGGAAAAAAGCAATATGACTGTCTGCCTGGGACAGCTTTCTGTTACCGGCATTGCGATCCGGAAATTGCTTACCGTACAGCAAACAACTCAAAATGGAATTTTATATGGATCAACTTCTGCGGGATTTCAGCGGAACGCTTAATCGCAGAAATTAACCGTAATTACGGATACTTTTTCTCCTTAGGAAAAAATAGTAAACTGGAACAAACATTGATGGATTATCAACGGGTTGCAGGTTCTTCATTAAGGTTATCGCCATGGGAAGGCGCAAAAATTGTTTTGGATATTGTAGAAATGCTTTGCGGTGAAGCCAATGAAAATCTCAGGATTTCTCCAGGAGCCCGATTGGTCAAAGAAGTCAAAGAAGTCAGTCAAAGGTCATTCAGTGAGCCGTTGACAGGAGAATATCTTGCCCAGAAAATTGGTGTTTCAAGAGAGCATCTTTCCAAAACTTTCCATCAGGAAACAGGTATTCAATTAAGGGATTATCTTTCTGAACAACGCTTGAATGAAGCATTATCATTGCTATTGAAATCAAATTTAAGCTGCAAAGAAATCGCCACGATTTGCCATTATGGTTCCTATTCCGCCTTTTTCCGGACCTTTAGAAAAGTTTATGGCGTATCTCCTGAAGAATTCCGAAAGGGGAAGAAATAAATCTGATTGTATTCTGCTTTTCAAGAGATTTTACTTATATATTACCTCTGTGAGATAAGCTCACGATCAATATAAGCCTCGCTGATCCATGACGGATCGGCGGGGCTTTGTGTTTTAAACTCAAACCAAGGAGGTATTTATGAAAGTTGAAAAGAGAAATCTCAATGAGGCTCTGCGGGTGCTGGGCAAGGTGGTGTGCCACTGCCAGAGACAGCACTTTCTTTGATTTTTTCTTTGCTCATAGTAAAACATTTCATTTGGCAAAGTTGTTTGTTTTACTGAATTGGTATTCAATTCAGCTGCAGATCACCATGATCCACATAACATAGTGACTGAATTATTTTTTACAGAGTCAATCTGAAACGGAACTAATTCAGTCATATTATGGAATGTGAAAATGAAGAAAGATATCAATTCAGTCAAAGAAAAAATCATTTCTGACATTCCCCAAACAGGCAGGTAAATGGTAATACCTTAATTTTATTTCTTATTAACTTAAAGAGAAAGAGAGGACAACATGAAAACAGAAACAACAGAAAAGACTTTCAACAATTATCCAATTATAACAGATAGGGAAGAGATTTAAGTTGTGACACAAGAATTCTTAATGAGATAGAAAGACAGTTTGAATATGCAGAAGAAACAAAAAATAAGATTTTCTTCTGAGATACGATATCAGATTCCCGGAAGGATATGATCATGCTGATAATGGCACCTTCAGTGAGTTCCAATCAAAGTTTATGAAGAACTTATCCAGAAAAGGATTGAAACCTCAGTACGTAGCAGTCAGAGAACAATCCAAAGAAAAACATCAGCATTATCATGTAGCCTTGATTCTTGATGGACAGAAAACACAGAGTATCCATAGTCACATCAGGACAGCTGAACGGTTATGGGATTTGACACTTGGACTTCCTGAAAAAGAAAATGGTTATGGTTTAATAGATGACTGTACTACCAGCAGATCCGGGGAAAAACAGGTTAATGGAGTTATGCTTCGGTATGATGATCCCTGGAGACCAGATAAAAAAGATGATTGTTTCAGAAGAGCCAGTTATTTAGCAAAGACCAATACCAAAGGAAGTTCCCCCAAAGGACAAAGAGAGTTATTTTCTTCAAGAATCCCCAATAAAACAACTTGACATTGTGCGATTTTATGATAAATTATATATCAGAAAGGCTACAATAATGACAACCGCAGATTCCAGACAAAGCAGATTTTTGAAAACTCATCGGGTGTTTCATACGGATGAGTGGGAACGTTACTGTTCTCTTTCAGGATATCACAGCAGGAATCAACTTGCGAAATTGTTGCGAAACAACAGAATACAGAAGATACGGAAATCTCTTTATACAGTTGTTCCAGAAGGTGTTCAGCAAAACTTTACCCCTCCGGCATTATTAACAGCAGCGAAATTAACTCCTGATGCTGTATTGGGATATCGTTCAGCTTTATCATTTTACGGAATGTCCCGGAATGCGTTGACCAGTCATACATTCCTTTCTCAACACAGAATAAAACCATGTATGGTGAATGATACTTTGTTTCAGCCCTGTTTGCCTCCTAAAAGTTTGACCGATCATAATGCGTTCGTTGAAGAGCATCAAATGTGGGGGACTCCTGTTAAAGTTGTGGCAAAAGAACGTTTGCTTGTTGACTTACTCGACCGTATGGATCTTTCCGGTGGTTGGGAAGAAATAACAAATGCATTTGCTTACGAGGACAACCTTAATTGGGACAAACTGCTGAAATATGCCAAGTTACTGGATCATCCTGCAACAGCAGCCAGATTAGGTTTTATGCTTGAACAGTTTCAGGAAACAATGCATGTTCCGGAAGGACTGCTTTCTGAGTTGGAAACATTAAAACCTAAAACCCCGGAACATTTCTATCGCTCCAACAGGGAAGGTAAATTCGTAAAACGCTGGAATCTTTATGTTCCTGAAGAACTTACACAATCTACTGGAGAAAATGAATATGAATTTTGAAGAATCAACAATCAATACAATTCATCAGCAAAGCGGATTTGACCAACTCTATATTGAGAAAGTCCTTCGTCTGCTGGGAATTTTAGAACTGTTCTTTTCCCATCCGGTATTGAAAGATAAATATGTATTGAAAGGCGAAACTGCATTGAATTTATTTTATTTCAATCTGCCGCGCCTTTCTGTGGATATTGAAATATTGATTTTGAGTTAAAATAGGTGACCTTCAAAATTTCCTGTTTCGGGCACCACTTTTGAATTCAAAATGCTATTTTTCGATTTTTCCTTAACTTCCTTGTTCTGGCTTATGTGCTTTTTAGTACAATTTCTGGAAAAATTCTGGAATTTTTTTTCAGTAGCTTCTGGTTTCAATACATACACAGGTTTTATGGTGTTAAAATCCACAAATCAGGTGTGTTATAAATGGTCCGACAGAAACCAAAGGAAAGCGGCAATTATTATTACCAGTTCATGGTCGACAACAAAAACTATCATGGTACATGCAAAGGATGTACTACCAAGAGATCTGCAGAAAAGTATGAACGAGAAATCCGACAAACAATCTTGAAGGCAAGTTCTCAGAAAACAGTGAGAGCTTTGATTGAGAACTTCAGAGATGAATTGACAGGAGGGTCAACTGCTTATCTTAAATTTTTGCACGGATTTAAGTTGGAAATGACAGCGCTGACCAACCGTATTCGTGATACTTTGATGCAAAATCAGTCTCTACTGGAAGTCTTACCGCTTGACCGGAAGATTCTTGAAAAGCCGCCAAACTGGAATTTGCCAGTTCAAGAGGAACTTTTCAGCCCTTTACTGCTCTGAAATTTTTACCGGACAGCAGTGACCTTCTTTCTAATTTTTTCTACCATTTGCAACACTTAATGCACAAAGATTTATTTGTAGGACTTAATGCACTTTTTCTTTTTGTAAGACTTAACGCACTAAAAACTTTTTCGCCTGTGCATTTACTTTTTCAATTCACACTATGATAATTTTTCAAGAAAAACGAATAATTGACTTGAAAATATTTTAATATGGTGTATATTAGGGGTTATCATCACTTATGGTGGGTGTAGCTCAGTTGGTTAGAGCGGCTGGTTGTGGCCCAGCAGGTCGCGGGTTCAAGTCTCGTCACTCACCCCATTTTTTTTGCCCGAATTCCGGGCAAAAAAAATAACGAAGCCGCAAGGCTTCACTTCACAGAGCCGTCAGGCTCTACTTCACGTCTTCACGCGGCGAAGCCGCTCTTCACTAAAACACCGTTCCGACTTGCTTGAGAAGTCGTTTCATTCCGCTGCCGCTCCATTACACTTGCTTGTCACGGCGTAATCTGCAAAGCAGATGAAGACGGATGAAGTTGCCGCCTGCGGCGGGAGGATGTATTGCTTTTTACAGCGCCCCTGACGGTGCTTAAATATATTTAACTGTATTATACGACAAAATCCGCATAAATTCTCCGCTGTAAGAGGTCAACAGACCTCCGCCGGAGAAAGAAAATCACTTGAAGCACACTGCAGTGTTATGGACTGTTAACCCCAAATGGAGCAAGCAGACTTTCCCCCTCAAATCGGAGTATCTTTGGTAGGTCGGAATGTTATCAAGGTATCGCATAAAATTAAAAAAATTCTCTGACCTCTTACGGGCTGAAAAGTTCAAATTGCAATAACGGCTGTTTGCTGACTTCCGAAAACCATACTTTTCTGCTCAAAAAGCATATTCAGCAAGACAAAATAACGCTATAAACTGAATATGCCGAATTTCGGCTTGCCGCTATTACTCAACTGGCGACCTCTGCGAAAGACCTCTTACCTTAAAATCAAAGGTCTACACAGAAAGAGCATCTACAATCGGCTGAAAACCGAGTTGCACAAACGCAAAGACAAAGCAATACGGCGACCAACAGGATTGTAATCCCCCTGAATCCACTCAAGGAATAAATGGTTTTCCTGTCGAAAGATTTGCTTTAATAACCCCCAACAGACACAATACTACGAAGATGTAAAAAACGCAATGCAAAATCAGCTGCACATACTTAATTTTTGTTTTGCCCGCTTTAAACTGTCTTATCGTATCCCATATTGCACAAATGAATCCCCCCATAAAAGATAATGACACGCCACAGCACGCCAGCAACAAAAAGCAATATTTGACAAAGATCAGATTTTCTTGTGTTACCCCCAACGATGGTTTGGGGACATCAAAGAAAATCAATAAAAGTATCCCCAAACCAAAACCGATATAACTGATGCCTTTGATTATATAAGATACAAACGCAATCTGGCTTTGTTTAAATGTAAATCCTGAAAAAATTTGTCTGTCCCGGAACGGTAATCCCGTCCACCTGTAAATTTTTCCGGTAACGATTGCACTAATGACCCAGAATAATCCGATGCCAATAAAAGCCAATGGAAAAAGTGATATAAAATAAGGAACTAAAGTTTCTTTCATTTTTCTTGCCTCTCAGCCTGCTGCAGCTCAATCTGACGGATAATTATTTCTTGACATACGCTGTTGCTCTGCCTGATCCGACTTTGGTGATTTCACCTTGGTCAAGCATCTCTTTCAGCGTTCGCTCGATCATGGAAATACTTATATCAGGACAAGTGTTGGCAATATCCGATTTGCTGATTTTGCCAAGTTTCTGTTCAAATATCAGTCGGATACGATCGGTTTTGTTGAGTTTTCCGGTCACAATATGTTCAACTCTGTTTTCAAATTCACGATAAGATTTGAGAACAATGCCCAGCATATAACGCATAAAGGGCATATAATCATTCGTTCCGCTGTTCCAATTTACACTGCTCTGCTGCAATGTTTCATAATAGGTTTCTTTGGATTGTTCAATGAGTTTTTCCAAACTGATATATTTTCCGACAATATAGCCATTCTGATAAAGCAGCAGCAAAGTAAGCAAACGGCTCATACGTCCATTGCCATCATTAAATGGATGAATGCAGAGAAAATCAAAAATAAACAATATTGCAAGCATCAATGGGTCACAAACACCAGAGGCAAGAGCGTTCCTGTAAGCCGTGCAGAGTCCTTCCATTGCCTGTGGGGTTTCAAACGCAGTTACCGGAGTAAAACGGATATGCTGCTTGCCTTCTGAATCCGTTTCTGCAATCAGATTATCGCTGTTTTTCCAATGCCCTCCAATACCGGGAGCTTGAAAGGAATACAAATCACGATGCAGTTGCAAAATTGAGTTTGGTGTCAGCGGAATATACTCATAACTTTGGTGGATCGTTGCCAGCACATCCCGATATCCGGCAATCTCTTTTTCATTGCGGTTGACCGGTTGTGATTTTTGCATTACCAGCTCTTTTAACCTTATATCAGAAGTAAAAATACCTTCAATACGGTTTGAAGCATCGGTGCTTTGAATGATTGCAACTTCAAGCAGCGTTTTCAAGATATCCTTCTTGGCAGTAATGTACAAATCCTGTTTTCCGCGATATTCGTGAATGGCGGATAAAAGATTGCTGATTTCCGGAGTAAGCAGCGCACCCGGAAATGCCGAATAATCAAATTTTCTCATAAATCCAACTCCGCTATTTTATCTTATCTGCCCATAATATAATGCCATTATGCATAATTTCAAGCATATTTTATGCAGATAATTTTAAAATTGTGCAAATAAGCCATAATACCGCAGTAATTACGGCATAGAATATAGATAAAACCAACTGCACATATTTTGAGGAGAAAAGGCGGCTGGAAGAAGTTTTGCTGTTATTTCTATCTGCATAAAAGAGATTTGAACTTTCTTAAACAGATGGCACTTTCAATGGTAGAAAAACAGGGCAACTGTGGCGGCAATCAGGAGCATATCCGACCACCGCCAGCCAAGGGAACAACCGCCGCGACACGCCCCGGGGAACGGGATAAATTCTGATCCGACACAGTTTTTGACCTGCATCGGAGCAAAAAGAATATCAGATAAACAAGGTGTTATTGCTGTTCTTTGCCAGTGAGGCAAAAGTCGCGACCCC
>JAFVTF010000115.1 GCA_017503375.1 Lentisphaeria bacterium
ATTCTCCGGGGAATGGTCACAGCCGATAAAGAATTTGATAAAAATTATCAAAATATTTCAAAATCGGCTTGACTTTAAGCAAACCATCTCAAAAGGGCTTTTTCCCCTCCTCAAGTAACAACCTTTATTGGGAACAGAGCTAAAAAGATAAAGCGGGACACCGGACAAATCAGTCTCCCCGCTTTTCTCAAAACATAATTTCAAAGAATGGTGAATTGCTTATAATAGCCTTGCATGGAATTCCGGTAAGAATCAAGAATTTCTCTTCCGAAAGAATCATCCGGATCACATTTGAATAATGCTTTCGCAAGATAGATTTCTTTCAGCTGTGCATTGCGGACACTTGTGTCATCCCGTTCTTCCCGGTTTGAAGCAAGGGCATCTGCATAATTCTTTATGGCATGACCGTTCATTCCGGGAGCGGAAAGCAATCTTTTCAAATCTGCCGCTGCCTCTTTCTGCGGATGACGGATCAAAGAGATCGTTAATGCCCGGATATGGGAAAATTCCGTTTCCGGGGTAACTGTTTTTAATTTTTTCAGGACACATTCCGTTGCGCCGTTAATCCGGTCAAGAGCCATAATCAAGCTGTCCAGCAGAGATACGGACGGACCGAATTGCCCCATTCCACGATAGTTCCACCCTTTATCCCATGGCATTCCGTCTATTGTTTTCTGCAGCAGTTCTTTGCCGGAATCATCTCCGAGAAAAGCCAGAATATGGGCAAGTTCCGTATTTTCCGGATGATTGGCAAATTTTTCTTTCAATCCGGGCAGAGAATGTTCCACATCCAGGAAAATGGATGCCAGTTGGTAATGGCTGGAACCTTCTTCTATTCCGCCGAATGAGTCAACCTCATTCAGAATATTTTCCGGCAGGATCTCTTTTTCAATCAGTTTTTTCTGCAGGTCTCTGATGTTGATTTTTCTCATCGGCAATTCAGCTGCAGCTGCCATGGATGCCGCCAATCCGGCTGCATAACCTTGATTCTGCACATCCGGCTGCATCCGGATCAACGGCATACAATCTCTATGCGCACTGACAGATAATCCGGTGGAAAGAACATTTTCCAGATTTTTCGGGAGAAGCGCCCGGTAGGGTACTTTTGCGTAATAGGGATCATGTTCTGTTGCTTTGATCAGGAACATCGGATGAACAATGAATCCATGGGTATCAAAATTGCTTCTGGCAATCGTGATGGTGTCAGAATACATCCTGTTGGCATAAAAATCCTGCGGCTGAAGCTGAAGATCTCCATCGATTCTGCGGCGTTCCCGACTGTCAAGAATATTCGTTACATCAAAATGATGTTTGAATTTTCCCCGTGACATAACGAAGAAACGGGATGCATCCATCACATCGGAATCACAGACAAAGCTGTAATCAGTATTTTCATCGACACCTTCCGCAAAAGGTTTCAGCGGAGAGGGAGCAAGTCCTGCCCCTTGAACGGCAGGTTCTTCTTCAACAAGGGGAATGGTTTTCCCTCCGGCGGCGGCAACAAGATCTGCGTTTCCGGTAGCATCAACACACCGTTTTGCCAGAATGATTCCGCAGCCGAACGGACCGGCATATATCGAACCGCAAACCTGATTTTCCCGGACAGCGGCCCCGATGCAGAATGTAAAATATAATTGCTGAACACCGGAATCTTCCATTTCATTCATCAGCCATTGCTGTTTCCATACCGGATGATAGGAATTGCCCTTGAAAATATCAAATTTCGGGTCCGGTCCCATGGAAGTGCATCCACGGTCAATTTCCCGCGAAAATCCGCAGCGGTTGCCATACCAGTATGTATTGATCAAGCCGGATGTACAAACCCCGCCCGGGAAAGCCATGCTTTCCGTGACAATGGTTTTGGAACCGTTCTGTGCCGCCGCAATTGCCGCAGGAGCTCCGCCGGTTCCCGCACCAACAACAAGAACATCACAGGAATCGGTTACCGGAAGTGCATTGAGATCGAACTCTACACAGCCCAATGAACTGTCCTTGAATCTCAGCGGTTCATCAAGCCGGACGGCATCGAATCCGGTTGCAGAGGATGTCAAACTTCTGACTTTTACAGCCTGCGGAATTTGACGTTTTTCAACAACAGACTCCGCTGCAGAAAAATTTTCTTTTGCGATGATTCCGGTTTCCGGATCTGCCGGAGTATAAACTGTTCCAAAATGAAACACACACTGATCAGCACAGCGGATCATATCCGGATGAAAACAGCTTCTGCGGATGGAAAGAAGTGCTTCATTCAAAACTTCAGAGGAAAATTCTGAAAAGAAAATCTTTTTTGCCGCACGGAACACCGGATATTCATTTCCATCAGCTTTAACCGGATACCGGAGTTGTTCAACGGTGAGATCATCTGCCGAATTGCAAGATCCAATCTGAATTAGCGAAACCTCGTATTCTCCGGGAACAAAATCATTTTTTCCATGGTAAAGCTGAGAGGCAATTCCCCATTGTGTTGCATCAAGAATGCACTTTGCATTGACCGCCTGAAACCCGGTCCGGTTGGCAATGACTGCACCGGCAATTTTACCTGAAGAATCCGTGGTCAACGCTGCGACAGGAGATTGAAACAGAAAATCAATTCCGGCATCAATGAAACTGCGGTCAAGTTCATGTTTCAGTTGCGCCGGCGTTACATTTTCATACCCGGACAATTCCAGTGTGGAACAGACATCCTCCCCGAAATGAGAATATGGAGTTGCTGCAAAAACAGTATATCCTTTTTTTGCCAGTTCAACTGCTTTCCGGCATCCTTCAACCGTTCCGCCCAACAGCAGAAAATCAACATTTGCAATCACCGGTACTGAAATTTTCATTGTAACACCTTTCAACTTTCCCTTTTATTTTCCTGCAGTCTTTTTCAACCGGATAATATATTCTGCCATTTTCGGACGGATACCGGAGAGATATTCCGGATCATGACTGTTCCGGATTGCTTCGGAAATGGTTTTCCGGTAAAATGCAAGAGCTTCCTGAGCCAATCTCTTATCCGCAGATGAATCGGCAAGCTGTTTGAGCAGCTGCATATACTTGATATCATTGAATCCAATCAGAAGTGTATCGGATCTGACTGTGCGGATCACCTGATCAAAACTCCGCATGAGCCAGTTTCCGCCGCCCATGCAGCGCCAGTCATGTCCGGCATCAAACCAGCCGCTGATCGCAGTATAAAGCGCCAGACCGTCAAGTTTTTCATCCAGAATCATCCAGGGATAACAACGGTAGTAGGAATATGCAGCTGTTCCATTATCAGTACTGCATTTATAAACACTGAGTTTTGCTCCGGCTTTCTTCAATGCGGCAATGTAATCCACTCCTTTTGTTTTATAATCAGCAAGCTGTGTAGAACCGTAGATGATAAATTCATCCACAAACGGGGCACAGTCGATCACACCCTGACAAAGTGAAATGTAAGGAGAGAGAGTAATTGTCTTTCTGATTCCCGGATGCGCCTGAGATATGATTTGTGCAACAGGCTTCATGAGATGTCCGGTTTTTTTCGCAACAGGTTCATCCCAGAGTTCATGAATATACATCTCCCGTGTAATCCCGTGCTGCGCCAATACTTTATCGAACGCACCGATCCATTCGATCCATGCTGTTTTCCATTCTTTGCTCCCTTCCGGAAACTTTTTATTCAGGATATTATGATAAAAAGTATGATAACTTCCGTAACCGATCAGGAAGAAACACTCTTTTTTCCGGATTTTTTCTTTCAGTACCTCTGTTGTCCGCTTCAGCACAGGAGCCTGATTCGGATGAATCCAGTATTTTGTAACATGTCCGTTATTATCAAATTCAGCCCGGAGCATGTGGGGCGTGATCATGACTCCTTTTACACCAAGTTCATCCAAAACAGTGATACATTCTTTACTGAACACCGGATTACTGAATCCATGGAACGGAACAACCGGATTTTCATTCAAAGAAAAGGGATAGATTTCAAGAGAAAAGGGAATTGTTTTTGTTTGAACAGCATCTGCGGCTTTTAATGTATCTCCGGCAGTGTGATGCGAATTCACTGCTGAAAGAGGATTGATCCGCAGCGTTCCTTTGTACATCCCGGCAGATTTCCCTTTCGTATTGATCCGGATCCAGATCAATGCGGAATCCCGTGCCGGAACTGTAATTGTGCTTGTATTTCCAAGAGAAACAAGTCCATCGAAAAATTCTCTTGCATCTTTCAGGTCGGAATCGCGGGAACGGATCCCACGGAAAATTTCAAGATTATTTTCTCCGAATACGTTTCCACCGGGACCGACTAAACCGAAACGTTCGCATTTTTTGTTATCAAGATGTTCAATCGTTACACGGAATTCTTCTGTTTTATTGGAAAGATTGGAAATCACCAGAGGGAGAGGATATAATTCATTCCCCGCAGCACGAACTTGAATGGAATCCTGTTCTGATAAAAATTTCTGCGGGATATAAGGCAGGTGGAAATCACTGCCCGGTAACGGCAGGGAAACGATCACTTTACTTTCTTCAAGCAGAGCAAGATGGATTTCCTTTTTCAAGGATTGAATTTCTGCATAAACTTTTTCCGGTGTTGTAAATTTTATTTTCCGGATTTGTGTTTGAAATGATTTTTTACGCAGTTTTTTGTTTTGCTGAATCAAAGAATTTTTATTGTTCTCAAGCCATTTTTCAACAGGAATATTGATCAGGACGCCGTACTGTTCCGGGGCGCGGAAAGATTTATCCTGAAAGGTCAATGAGCTGAGTTCGTTTGCATGGATCCGTTCTCTTGCAGCGGAAAAAACGATTTCATCCGGCATTTTGGAATATCCGAGCAGCTGATATGGAATCTCTGCGGTAATACTCCAGAAATCTTTTCCTGTCCGGATTTCTGTTTTCCATGAATCAGAAATTTTCCCGCCGGGGATACTTGTCCATTTTGCACCATTCAGAGAAACCGCAAACTGAATCGGCTTTTGTGCGCCTGCCGGAAGAAAGAAAAATTCGGCAAGATCACTGTCTTTCCAAGGATTGTTTTTCTCAGAAAAGGATTTTTTTTTCAGCCGTTCTGTATCCGGATTTTTACAGTTGATCACGACCCGGAATGCATTTTTTCCGGATGCTGCATTGACGGTTGTCCCTGCGGAAGGAGCACGATTTGTACCTAAAGTCCGGAAATTTCCGTATGTTTTTCCGGACAAATATACGTTTTTTACAGAATCAGTCGTTTTTTTTTCAGCCGATGCTGTGGAAGGAAGTTGAGGGACTTCTTCGATTACGACATCATCCACCATCAGCCAGTTTCCGACTTTCATCACCATTTTGGGCGAAAGTGAGGAGTCGGAGTAAATGGGGATCAGAATCATCACTTCAGTTTCGTCACCGCTGAAAAATGTTCCGCTGACAGTTGTCCATGTCTTTTCGTTCAGATTTTTCAGCCGTCCGGACTGAGCCAGCTGCTTTTTGACATCAGCATTTTCCTTGAATGTTCCGATCCGGCACATGATTGCAGCCTGTTCCGGCTTGATATCTGTCTTTAATTTCAGGGAGTAGCGGTATGTTGTTTTCGGTTTGATCTTGATTGTGGAATTCATCTTGCTGCCATCTCCGCCGATAAAGAACCAGGCAAGGAAAACTTTCCGGTCGCCCTTCTGATAAACCTGAGTAACAGTCAGCCGGGCGGCTTTGTTCCATGTGGTATCCTCTGTAAAAATCTTCAAAAGAGACCAGCCTGTATTATTTCTCCATCTGGTTTCCTTCGTCAACGGCTTATCATAGGAGCCGTTTTCAAGAAGATTTTTGCCGGTAACTCCGAAAGCCAGGAGTGAGAGCAGCGCAAATGTCATTACTTTTTTCATTTTATTCCCCATTTTTAATATATCACATATCCATTTTGAAGCGTATGACCGGAATCCAAATAGTACATTCTGGTTGTTGTTTCATAGGATTTGATTGCCATCTTGATAAAATCCAAACCTCCGACTGCTGACACATGACCGTCAATGAAGGCCAAATTCATTCTCTGAGCATGAGCCATATAAAAATATCCGGCTTGATTTTCAATATGAATGCTGACCCATGAGTAATTCCGGCGGTCAGTTTGTGTTCTCATTGCAGAGTCTCCTGCATAGAAATAATCGGTCGGATGTTTTACTTTTTTGGCAAGCAGGAAAAATGTATCGGTTACAGCATTGTTATAAGTGAAGTTTGTATTGTGACGGACATAATGGCGAGAACTGATGGAATAGGAATCCTGTCTGGCACCGTATGTCCGGTTCTCGTTTGTATCCTGTCCGGTACCTCTGGCGGGGCAGGATACCAGAGACCACTGTTTATCCGGGAGATATCCCAGATTGAAATATGCGCCAACCCAGCTGCCATTTCCGAAACTTGCCTGAAGGACATCATTATAATCGTTCAGATAATTTGCAATTCCGCCGACAGCGATTTGTTTCAGGTTATTGATACAGCTGGTTGCCCGGGCTTTTTCCCGTGCCTGATTCAATGCTGGAAGAAGCATCCCTGCCAGAATTGCGATTATCGCTATTACGACAAGAAGTTCAATCAGAGTAAAACGGCTAAGAGTCCCAACAGTTGATTTTTTTTGCATTTTTCTCTCCTGAATATTATACTTTCAAAATTTATCTTCCTTTACAGCTGTATACAAAAAATATGTCTCAGCATACTGCAAACTCATTATCTTATGCGTTTACAGTAATTATTTTAGCATAAAAAGCGGAATTTGACAATTGACGAAAATTACATTTTATTAACGGAAAGTCCTTAATTTTATATAGAGAAGGTTTTGTTTCTTTGATACAAAGTCTTTTTTTATGATAAAAAATCAGCAGTTTTCTGTATTTCAAATGGTGAGTTAATTCAAATCCATGGGGCTGAAGCGTTTCCGGTATGTTGCCGGAGTTGTCCCTTCGTTTCTGGAAAATTGACGGTAGAATACTTCCAGAGATTCAAATCCGCAATCAAATGCAATTTCCTTGATTGATTTTTCACCTGCAGCAAGAAGCTGTTTTGCACGATTGATCCGGAGTTTTAATAAATATTGATGCGGTGAGATTTTTAGATATTGCTTGAATGCAGCAAAAAGATTTGACCTGCTGATTTCTGCAACATCAGCGATCTCATTCAGATGCAGACTGCAATCCAAATGCTGTTCCATGAAATCCAGGGCAATTTTCAAAGCATCAGGATAAGATTCTCCCGGTTTTTTCTGCGGACCGGTTGCAAACCAGTACAAAGTGGAATAAACCATAGCACAAAATGCCGGATTATCATGTTCCCCGGCATGATATCGGCGAAATACATCATCCGCGAAAACCAATAATTGTTCGGTATGCAAAGGGATGGTGACTCTGGGACAAATCCGTTCCCCTCCCTCGACTTCAAATTCGATGGAATAGCAAGAGTAAGGATCATCGCTGTGATAACGGTGAATTGTATTTTCTCCGCCTCTGTGCCAAAAGAGCGTACCGCGTCCGTATAGAGTATCTTTCCCATCAGGACCGGGAAACAGAACATGACCGCCAAGCATCAATTCAAGATACTCTTTTCTTTTTGTGACCCGGATCGGATTGATTTTCTTCTGCACCGGAGCTTTGAAATATGTAAGCAGTTCCAATCTTTTCAAGTGTTTCAGCATGTGGGATTTTCCGTTAATAAAATGTACTTTTTGTCAATTGTAAAATTGAAATCCTTATGTTATCTTAATAGAAACAATATATCACAAAACAACAAAAAGTCAAATAAAAAGGAGATTCTTTTTACAAAAAATGATCTATGCAGAACTCTGATCAAAAAAAAAGAGTTCTGCAATACTCTAAAAAACTGTAATTTTATAACAAAAGGAAAATGACAATGACACCTACAAAAGTTGGTATTATCGGATGCGGAATGATTTCCGACACGTATTTCAAAGCAGCAAAAAAATTCAATATCATCCAGGTCGTTGCCTGTTCCGATATCATTCCGGAACGTGCTGAAAAAAAGACGGAACTTTATGGCGTGCCCAACATGACGAATGAGGAACTTCTTGCAAGAGAAGATATCGAAATCGTTATCAATCTCACGCCGCCGAAAGTCCATTCAAAGATTGCAATCGACACCCTCAATGCCGGGAAACATGCTTACTCGGAAAAGCCGTTCGGAGTTGACTCTGCAGATGCCGCAAAGGTTATGGCTCTTGCAAAGGAAAAGGGGCTGCGTGTCGGCTGCGCTCCGGATACTTTTCTCGGCGGTGCTCAGCAGACTGCAAGAAAATTGATCGACGATGGCTGGATCGGAAAACCGCTTTCCGGGACTGCAATGGTTCTCGAAAGAGGTCCGGAAGATTGGCCGCAGGCTCCTTTCTTCTATGATTACGGTGCAGGCCCCATGCTGGATCTGGGACCGTATTACATCACCGCTCTTGTGAATATGCTCGGACCTGCGGAAAGCGTTACCGCTGTCACAACAAAAGGTTTTGAAAACAGAACTTACGGTCCGGTGGTTGCGGATGAATATAAAGACAAGTATCAGCCCTTCGGAAAATATCCTGTAAACGTTACAACCCATCTGACCGGAATTATCAAATTCAAATGCGGAGCTGTCATTACAGTAATCACCAGTTTTGACTGCTACAATCATGGACACAGCCCCATTGAAATTTATGGTACAGAAGGCTCTATGCAAGTTCCGGACCCCAATATTTTCGGTGGAAAAATCCGTGTTTTCAAACCCGGCTATGAAGATTGGAAGGAAGTTCCCCTGACACACGGATATACAGAAAACAGCCGTTCTATTGGTGCTGCTGATATGGCTTATGCACTTCGCAGCGGGCGTCCGCACCGTGCCAACGGACAATTGGCAAACCATGTTCTTGAAATCATGCTTGCCTTTGATAAATCCAGTACAGCAAAAAAAGAAATCGTTCTGGAAACGACCTGTGACCGTCCGGAGGCTCTTCCTTTGGGACTGGAACCGGGAATGTTGCCTGAATAAGTTTTCTTTCTCTTAGAGGCAATTTCAAAAGCAAAAAAATAAGCGCTGTTCCCCATATAGATTGGTAACTTATTATACTTGATCTGATTTCTTCATCAGGTCAAGTTTTTATTTATATTTGAATGTACAATATAGTAAATTTAAACCTGAAGTTTGAAAATATTTTTTGCTGTTGTATATTTTCATGAAAACAACAGTAAAGAGGATGGATATGAAAGATTATATTGCAAATCCCGAACGCTATTCATTGATGCCGTGCCGAAGAAGCGGAAAAAGCGGAGTGATCCTGCCCCAGGTTTCTCTCGGATTATGGCACAATTTCGGAAGTGTGGATTCTTTTGATAATGCTCGAAATATGATGAGGAAAGCATTTGATCTTGGAATTTTTCATTTTGATTTAGCCAATAATTATGGTCCGGTACCCGGTTCTGCTGAAGAAAATTTCGGAAAAATTTTTACCGCTGATCTGAAAAAACACCGTGATGAACTTCTTATTTCCACCAAAGCCGGATATCTGATGTGGGAAGGTCCCTACGGAGAATGGGGGTCCCGTAAGACCTTGATCTCAAGCTGTGATCAGAGTCTGAAACGGATGCAGCTGGATTATGTGGATATTTTTTACCATCACCGTCCGGACCCGGAAACGCCTGTGGAAGAAAGTATGCAGGCGTTGGATTACATTGTCCGCAGCGGAAGAGCTTTGTATGTCGGTCTTTCCAATTATTCCACAGAAGATGCAAAAGAGGCATTTGCGATCCTGCGTGATTTGAAAACACCCGGCGTTATTTATCAGGGCCGCTTCAATATGATGGGACGTCAGCTGGAAGATTCCGGGATGTTCGATATGCTTGAATCCATCGGAGTCGGAGCCATCTGTTTTTCGCCGCTGGCACAAGGTGTTTTGAGTACGAAATATCTGAATGGCATTCCGGAAAATTCCCGTGCCGCCAGAAATCATTTTCTGAAAACAGCCTCTATTACGCCTGAATTGCTTCAGAAAATTTCCGCTCTGAATGAAATTGCAAAATCCCGTTCCCAGTCTCTGACTCAAATGGCTTTGGCTTGGATACTCAGCCGGAAAGGAGTGACTTCTGTTCTTTGCGGTGCCAGTTCTCCGGAACAGATCGCAGAATGTGCAGAGGCTCCCGCTAATTGTTCTTTCACAGAAGAAGAAAACCGGGAAATTGATTCAATCGTCCTCAGAGACAAAGAATAAATAATCATACAGGAGTTTTATTATGCAGTCAATATCATTGAATGGTTCCTGGCAGTTCCTTTTTAAGCAGGGATGCCTGCTTGAAGATGTCAGATTCTCTGATTTTACCGCAGCAGATATTATGTGTGTTCCCGGCGCATTTGATGCAATGCCGGACTATTTCGGAAAACGGGGAACAGCCCTTTACCGCCGGACATTTTGTCTTGAGAACGATGTAAAAAATGCATTCGTTCTTGTCGACGGAATGGGGCTGCGCTGTAAATTTTTCATTGATGACAGAGAAATCGGCTATTCCTGTATGCCCTGGAGTTATCTGGAATTTGAAACAGGCCCATTAAGTGCCGGAGTTCATACAATTTCTGCGGCAGTGGATAATAATTTTCATTCAGAGCGGATGAAACTTTTCAATCCGAATTTTGATTTTTATGCATTCGGCGGCTTCTGGCATGGCATTGAACTGAAATTGCAGAATGAATCAACAGAATTGGATAGGATGCTGATCCGGACACTGGATTACCGTACCGGAGAAATCAGTGTTGAGTTTCTGTTCAAAGGAGAAGCACCGGAATCGTTCATTGCAGATATTTCGTTTGATTATGGAAAGGCTGAACAGGTTGAAATCAAAAACTGTTATGCGGAATTTCAGGTTCCGGATTTCAAGCTCTGGAGTCCGGAGTCGCCTGCATTGCATTTCATCAAAGCCAAGGTCAACAACTCTGCCGTAACTGAACGGTTCGGAATCCGCTGCATAGAAACAGCCCGGAAAAAAATTCTTCTGAACGGAAAAGAAATTTATCTCAAAGGTTTCAACCGTCATGAATCACATGCAGAGACAGGAGCCGCCACACCGGAAACTGTCATGGTCGAGGACCTGCAGAACATGCGTGCCCTGCACTGCAATTTCGTCCGGGGAGCACACTATCCTCAGAGCCGCCGTTTCCTTGATCTTTGCGATGAATTCGGAATTATGGTTTGGGAAGAAGGTATCGGTTGGGGAATCGGTGAACAACAGATGTCTGATCCGGAGTTTATTGAACTTCAGAAACAGCAGGCTGCCCTCATGGTCCGGAACAGCTTCAATCATCCGTCTGTTATCATTTGGGCTTTTCTGAATGAACATGAATCGGATTCCGAAGCGGGAAAATTTCTGACATCTGAACTGATCCGTGTTATCAAGGCTGAAAATTCCGGACGTCTGATTACGTTTGCCTGCAGCCGCACAAACACCGATATTTCCAATGAAGAAACGGATCTTATTGCGTACAACACCTATCCATACTGGATTGATAACGCTGCTGTCGATGATAACATGGGACAGCAAATGCTGGCAAATCAGGAAAAAATTCTTGCCTACTTCCGTCAAAAATACGGTGAAGAGAAACCGATCATTATCGGAGAAATGGGCTGCTGCGGGGTTTATGGGCACCATGATCGCGGTGCGGCTCAATGGACCGAAGAGTTCCAGGCGGAATATCTGGAAAATGTAATAAAAACGGTATTCAGTTCTGATGAAATCTGCGGAATTACCTTATGGCAGTTTACTGATTGCAAGAGTTATTCCCGCAGCGGATGTATTTTAAGAGTCAAGCCGTTTGCCCAGAATCTTGCCGGGGTTTATGATGGTTTCCGCCGTCCGAAACTGGCAGCTGCAGTGGTGGAAAAACTTTTCAACCAGGTTCCGTGAATTCAGTAAGGCGCTGTTCCCGATAAAGGTTGATTTGTGATCGGGGAAGAAGGGAAAAAATTTTGAGGAAATTTCTTCCCTTCTTCCCCGAACCCCATCATCCTTTTTCAAACCTTTTTGCGGCATTCCGATTTTTGCAACGCAAAAATCAAAA
>JAFVTF010000116.1 GCA_017503375.1 Lentisphaeria bacterium
ACAACTTTCAATAGGTTGTGCATCGTCAGCAGGCAAGTGTTGGATTCACTCTGCGGGGGCAACAACTGAGCAGTCTAAAGTATGGAAATTGAAAAACGACCAAACGAAATTTTTAGAGTCTATGGCAGACTCTGCTGGTTCGATTGTTGAATATTTCAAAGATAAGGTCGCTTTCATAAACATTATGTGCAATTTGTCAGTTGATTGCGATTGTTGTGCAGTTGCCGAAGACCCTTGTATGAACGATATTGGAATTTTGGCGTCGCTTGACCCTGTTGCGGTTGACCAAGCGTGCGTTGATTTGGTTTATAATTCAACCGACAGCGGAAGAGACCATTTGGTTGAAAGAATTGAAAGCAGAAATGGTCTTCACACAATCGAAGCCGCAGTTGCTCTTGGCATTGGTTCAAGAGATTATGAACTTATTAATATTGACTAAAAAAAAGACATACCATTTGGTATGTCTTTTCTTTGTTATAATTCATATTTTTCTTTAAATTCGTCTGTGCTAATAGGTTTTATTCCACAGGTTGCAAGTGCTGCAAGAGCAGTAACATTTGCTGGGTAGAATTTATTTTTATCTACGACCAAAACTTTAATTATTAAACTATCAAAGTTAATATGATTGATATTTAAGAGTCCTTTGTGTTCCAAAAAACTAATAAATTCTTCACCTTCTTTTTCGGTGGAAAGTTTTACTAATTCCTGACTCCTTTGTGAATTTTTCATAATTTTCTCCTTTTTATAAAATTCCACAAAGAATGCATTAAAAAAGTCCATCGTTTGATGGACTAAAATCTATTATAAATCCATCATTCAGCCTTTGGCACCTTACATCTGCAGGTTGCCGTGCGGTCAAAGGGGCTGTCCCTCACGCACTCTCTATGGTAATTTTATTTTATTATTAGACATTGGTTTTGTCAACAGGAAAAAATAACTTTAGATATAATAGGTTAAAAAAAATCGCCCAAATTAAGTTGAGCGATTTTTAATGAATTATGAATCTATATTACAATAAGTGCGGCAACTAAACGAAAAATAGGCAAACCAAATTTCATTTTAATGAGAATTTAACGAAAGAAAAAAGAGAACTGAACTTCGGTTCTCTTTTTGATTGGTTGAGCCTGTCCTATGAAAACAGCACTTTTATATTCTAAATCTATTATAAATAAAAATCTTTACTTTTTTAATTAACTTATTGCAAAATCTTTACTTATATAGTATAATTTATATAGAAAAAGTAAAGATTTTGAGGTATATATGGTTATTGATGTAAATAAATTTAAAAATCTTTTAAAAGAAAAAAGCATAACTAAATCTGAACTTGCAGACAAACTTGGAATTTCTTCAAGAACAATTGCAAAAATAACCAAAGGCGAAAACATAAATCAAAATGTTATTTCAAGAATTATTGAGTTTTTAAATTGTTCAGTTGAAGATATTTCTTCTTCGAATATAATTTTGGAAACACTTCAAAAAGAAAAATCGGTCAAGCTATCTGGTGGACTTTATCATCAAACACAAGTAAAGCTCACTTATAACTCAAACCATATTGAAGGTAGCAAATTAACAGAAGACCAGACAAGATTTATTTTTGAAACAAAAACTCTTGGCGATATTGGAACAAATATTCCTCTTGATGATGTCATTGAAACAAACAATCACTTCAGATGTATTGATTATGTTATTGATAATGCAAATGAACAATTGTCAGAAGAATTGATTTTAACACTTCAACTCTATTTAAAAGAAGGAACAGAACATTCAAAACAATTTGGAGCTGGAAAATATAAAACCATGCCAAATGTGGTTGGTGGAAATGACACAACGCTACCTGAAGATGTTTCAAAAGAAATGAAAGAGTTGCTCACTTGGTATAACAAAATAAAAGCACCACTTTTTGAAGACATTGTTGAGTAGATCGGAAGAACGCGGGGGCGGTGTAACATAAACCGGACCGCCGGTCAAAACGTTCAGGGAGGCTCCCACAAGATTCACGATATCCGTTGCAAGACGTACTCCATCATTGCCGTGATGATGATGTCCATGTCCCGGACCGTGGGCGAATACTGCTGTTCCGGCGAATACCAGCAGACAGGCTGTCAAGGCTTTTGTTGTGTTTTTCATGATCGTACTCCTTATAGTTTGGGTTTTGTAATTATTCGGTTTTCGAACGATTCTGACAATATAACGCAGGAGTAATGCGCTTTATTGTGGTATTTTGAAAAAATTTTGAAAAAAGTTGGAGCAAGAGCTGAAAGTACGGATGAATACGGATGGGTACAGAATGGTACGGAGGGAGGCAAGAAAAAAAGCACGGAGAACAGCCAAAAAGCTGATACTCTCCGTACTTCCCCGTACTTCTCCGTACTTCTCCGTACTTCTCCGTACTTCTCCGTACTCTCCGTACACTTATTTCTTCGTTGCGTTAAGCACGGGCCAGTCTGCGGTGCGGAACCGTCGGACGGTCTTTTCGTGGATGGTGAGTTTATCGTCATCAAAGACGAACCGGATCCTGGTGAAGAACGGGGTTTCGACTTTGCAGACGGTCAATTCCAGTTCACCCTGTTCATTCCAGGCGGCGGAAGAAGCATAGCGTGTGGTTTCGAAGTCATCGAACTTGCAGAAGGAAAATTTCCAGTATCCGAACCCGGCGGAGAGTTTTTCCGGGGCACTTGCGGTATGGAATACAAACTCACAGGAATCTTCCTGGAAGGAGACGTTGCAGGAACGGATCTTGAGGGAATTTTCTTCAAATTCATACGTTGCATCTTCGCCGCGTTTTGTGAGATCCCCCTGCTGCAAGGGCATGTGGAGAGAACGGCAGAGGGAAGCGACTTCTGCTTGCGCACAGAAGTTATCCGTAATGGCGCGTTCTTTGAGTTCCGGGAGGATGAGTTCCCAGGTGGCAGTGAGGATCCGCTGCATATTAACAAGTCCGCTGGTGGCAACAAGGACCATATCCTGATCGGGCATGACCACGATATACTGTCCGAAAGCACCGTCGGCGCGGTAGGAGTTGTTCTGACAACGCCAGAACTGGAATCCATAGCCCTGTTCCCAGTCGGGACAGATGTATTCCGGGTCGGTGACGGGCTGCGGGTTTTCCGGTGCATTGGAGATCTGTTTGGATGTGGCGAGTTCGAAGTATTCCCAGGGAAGAATCTGTTTGCCGTTCCATTTTCCTTTCTGCAAAAGAAGCTGTCCGTACTTCGCCAGATCGGCAGTACGCAGTTTCATTCCCCAGCCGCCGATATCGATATCCATGGGACAGGTTTCCCGTTCCCCGGGTTCGATCCCCAACGGGGCGAAAAGACGTGGTTGCAGGTATTCCATCAAATTCAAATCGGTGATCTTGCGGAGGATCGCGGAAAGCATGTAACTGCATCCGCTGTTATAACAGAACTTGGTTCCCGGTTCGAAAACGAGGGGACTTTCCAGGAATCCTTTGACCCAGTTTTTCAGTTTGCGGGCGGGATCGCCATCGTTATCCAGATAGGTACAGATGGCACAGGTATTGTGCCCGCTTGACATGGTAAGCAAGTTCCGGATCGTCACCGTCTTCATCTTGTCGGAAACGTTCCAGTCTTTGGCTTCGGGGAAGAAGGAAACGATCTTGTCATCCAGTGTAAGACGTTTTTCCGCCATGGCGAACCCGATGGCGGCGGAAGTGAAACTCTTTGTTGTGGAGAACAGACGATGTTTGAATTCAGGCTGATAGGGATCGGTCCAGGCTTCCGCAATGACGTGTCCGTGACGGAGCAGCATGAAGGAATGGATATATTCCAGACTGCGGATCCGGCGGATCCATTTGGCGATGGCGGCGGAGGGAACACCTTGTGCTTCCGGTGTGGAATAAGGGAAATTGTGGTACATATATAACTCCTTGTGGTATGATTACGGTTGTTTTGGCGTACGCAAATGGGCTGGGATATCCCAGGGGCGCACGTCATATTGGGGGTTATTGACTATGATTTGCAGATCTCTGAAATCGAGATTGCGTTTCTGCATGACTTCGGTCAGACATTTCTCCACATATTGATACTGGGGTCTCCGGTTGGTCTTCCGGTAAAATTCCAGCAGGTTCAAATAAGGGATCACATGGCAGGGATACAGTTCCGCTTCCCGCAGATAATATTTCTCCGCTTCCTCCATGCGTCCGAGGTATTCCAATGCTCTGGCACGGGTACAGTTCACATGGGCGTAATCGGGGATCGGCGTACGGTCCAGTTTCTCCACGACTTTCAGAAAATCAACGGCACGCGTTTGATCGGTCCAGAGGTAATCGCTCAACACCGTGAACAGCGTGAAGGGAGAAGCTTGCGGGGTATTGTAAGCACGATGATAATATTTCCACGCGGAAGGCGCACCGGCACCATACCGCATCAGTTCCCCCTGTCCCAGCCAGATCATGTGAGAGGAATACAACTCCATCAATGCGGCGAACACGGCAGCGGCAAAGACCAATCCACCACCGCTCCGCACAGCAAGACATGCGTTCCGGGGCAATGCTGCCGTATTTTCCCGCAGGGACGGGGCAAGCATCA
>JAFVTF010000117.1 GCA_017503375.1 Lentisphaeria bacterium
AAAAAAAAATATGCTATATTAAAGACTGTTTTGAGACTTTATGGTTCAAGAATTATTGAAATGACTTCAATAATGGAGAAAAAGTCCCGTTCAAACCGTCAAAATTCCGGTTCGGAAAATTATGAGGAAACCGGACAGCACAAAGGAGACTTTGTCAATGATGAACGAGTATGCACAGCGAGTGTTGGAACTCCGCAAAGCACAAGCACCCTGGGAAGCAGAATATCTGCAGAGTGTCACCGAAGTTTTTGAATCCATCGGCAGCGTGATCGAATCTGATCCCAGACTCGAACAAAACAAAATCCTCGAACGGATCACCGTTCCCGAAAGAATCGTCACCTTCCAGGTGCCCTGGATGGATGACAAAGGCGAAATCCAGGTGAACACCGGATACCGCGTTCAGTTCAACAGCGCAATCGGACCCTACAAAGGCGGACTGCGTTTCCACCCCAGCGTCAACCTTTCCATCCTGAAGTTCCTGGGCTTTGAACAGATGTTCAAAAACGCTCTGACCACCCTCCCCATGGGCGGCGGCAAGGGCGGAAGCGACTTCAGCCCCAAAGGAAAATCTGACCGCGAAGTCATGAGCTTCTGCCGTTCTTTCATGACAGAACTCTTCCGCCACATCGGACCTGATACCGACGTTCCGGCTGGAGATATCGGAGTCGGTGCCCGCGAAATCGGCTACCTCTTCGGTCAGTACAAACGTCTTGCCAACCAGTTCCACGGTGTTCTCACCGGTAAAGGACTCGGCTGGGGCGGTTCTCTCGTCCGTTCCGAAGCAACAGGTTTCGGTGCGATCTACTTTGTCCAGCACATGCTTGCCATGAAGAATCAGGAAATCGCAGGCAAGAGAGTTGCTATTTCCGGTTTCGGTAACGTTGCATGGGGCGCAGCTCTCAAGGCAACCCAGCTCGGCGCAAAAGTTATTACAATCTCCGGTCCCGATGGTTACATCCTTGACGAAGACGGTCTTGACTTTGATAAAGTTGCTTATATGCTCGAACTCCGCGCAAGCGGTAAAGATATCGTTGCTCCCTATGCTGAAAAGTTCAAATCCGGAAAATTCTTTGCCGGACACAAACCCTGGGAAGTCGAAACCGACATCGCAATGCCTTGCGCAACCCAGAAGGAACTCAACGGCGACGATGCAGCTCAGCTCGTTGCAAACAAAGTTCAGCTCGTCGCTGAAGTTTCCAACATGGGATGCCGTCCTGAAGCAGTCTCCTGCTTCCAGAATGCAGGCGTCAACTTTGCTCCCGGTAAAGCTGTCAACGCAGGCGGCGTAGCAACCTCCGGTTTGGAAATGACCCAGAACGCAGGTCACCTCTACTGGACTGCTGAAGAAGTCGACAGCAAGCTCCGCGGTATCATGACCGGTATCCACGAAGCATGTGTCCAGAACGGCAAACAGGCTGACGGCGTGATCAATTATGTTGCAGGTGCAAACATTGCCGGTTTCCGCAAGGTTGCTGAAGCAATGATCGCTCAGGGTATCTGATCGATCCTGTTAAAAGTTTGATTTTCAGAGCTGCTGCAAGACGGAATGTCTGCGGCAGCTCTTTTTTTTGAAGTTCTGTTCCCAATAAAGGTTGATTTGTAATCGGGGAAGAAGGGAAAAAATTTTGAGGAAATTTTTTCCCTTCTTCCCCGAACCCCATCATCCTTTTTCAAACCTTTTTGCGGCATTCCGATTTTTACGATGTAAAAATCGAAATGCCATCTTAAAGTTAAAATAGCAGAAGGATTTACCAACCTGTATGGGGAACAGCGCTTCTGAAAAAAAATTCTTTATCTCATGAATACAGTTGAAAATATTAAGAACGGATGTATGTTATACTGAAGTATGTTTCATGAATCTGTAAAATCGGGAGGATATGACTATGCAGGAAACAAATCTGAAAGAGATATGGGAAAACCTTCTTCCATGGCTGGGAGAATGGTATCCGGCAATCATAGCAGTTATCGTATTTCTGATTTTATGTTCGCCGCGTCTGACGGTAAAGATAGCGGCATTTTTTCTGCGGTTGATCCTGTTCCGGCTGAGAGTCGTCGGAAAAGAAAACATGCCGTATTCCGGACCGGTTCTTCTGGTCTCCAATCATGTTTCCCTGATCGACCTTCTGATGATCCAGTCCGTGATCAGACAACGCGTCCGGTTCATGGTGCGGACGGAGATCGTAAATTTTATTCCCACGCGATTTATTTTCTGGTATCTGGGTGTGCTGAAAGTGCCGAGTACACGCAGACCGAAAGAGATGAAAGCATTTTTTACAGATATTCAGAACCGTTTGAGGAAAGGGGAAACGATCTGTTTCTTTCCGGAAGGAGCGATTTCCGGGAGCGGAAATCTGATGAGATTCCGTTCCGGCGTTCATGCGCTGATTCCGCCGGAAATTCAGGTTACTGTTATGCCCATCCGTCTGGGAATGGTTCATGGCAGATTGACGGGCATCTACAATAAAAAGCTTTATTTCCGGAAACTGACCCGGTGGCCCGTGGATTATTCTGTAACGATCGGGAAACCGATTGACCCGAATCTGACAGCGTTTCAGCTGCGGCAGAAAATTTCAGAACTCGGAGCCATTTCAGAAACGCCCCCGCAGCCCGGAGAACGTCCGATCCATACAGCATTCATTTTTCATGCAAAACGGCATTTATTCGGGAAGATTTTTTATGATGCGCCCACGGGAAAATGGTTCAGCAATTTCAAAATGCTCATGCTTGCGATCATGCTTTCCAAAGTGATCCGCAAAATTGATAAAGGAACTTCCGGTTATACGGGGATTCTGATGCCGAACACTCCGGCAACCGCAGGAATTCTGCTGGCAATCCAATGTGCTGACCGGACTCCGGCTGTTATGAATTTCAGTGCAGGTGAATCGGTCGCCCTCTCATCTATGCGGGATGCAGGTGTCAAAACGATTCTGACCAGTAAAAAATTCCTCGAAAAACTCAAATGGGAAAAATCAGAAGAAATGGTTTTCCTGGAAGATATCGTTCCGTCTATTACCAAAAAGCAGAAATTTCTGACAATGCTGATGATCCTTCTGCTGCCGACGCGCACGCTTGTCCGGAATGTGATGCCCCTGAGCTGTTACAACATGTTCCAGCAGGCAGTTCTGTTATTTTCCAGCGGTTCAACAGGAAAACCGAAAGCGGTCATGCTGACACAGCGGAATGTCAATTGCGATATTCTGGCATTCATCCGGGTGATTGACTGGTCCAGCCGCGACAGAGTGGCAGGAAATCTTCCGGTTTTCCATTCATTCGGATTTACGGTTTGTTTTGCGCTTTCTGCAAGTACAGGAACGCCTGTGGCTTATATTCCGAACCCGCTGGATGCCTCTCTGATCGTTAAAACTTGCGGAATTTTCAAGGCAACGATTCTTTGTGCCACGCCCACTTTTCTGCAGAAATATATGATGAAAGCTCAGCCCGAAGATTTTGCTTCTCTGAGACTTTGTATTACCGGTGCAGAAAAACTGCGGACCGAACTGGCGGAACGGTACAGAGCATTGACCGGAAAAGATATTATCGAAGGTTACGGCTGTACAGAATTATCCCCCATTGTTACAGTAAATCTGAACAACTCCATTTATACACTGGGAACCCGGAGTGATCATCCGGGAAGTATCGGCTGTCCCCTGCCCGGAATTCATGCCCGGATCGTGGATCTCAATAGTGGAGTGGAACTGCCGCCCGGTATTGACGGAAGACTTCAGGTGCGTGCCGGGTCCGTTATGAAGGGATATCTCAACGCTCCGGATTTGACCGATCAAGTCATTCAAAACAATTATTACGATACCGGAGATATCGGACACATGGATGAGGATGGTTATATTTACATCACAGGCCGTGCCAACCGCTTCAGTAAAATCGGCGGAGAAATGGTCCCTCATGAAGGAGTGGAAGATGCTATCACAAAACTGCTTCATTCCGAAAACAGGGAAATTGCAGTTGCCGGACGAAGCGATAAGATGAAAGGTGAAAGATTGATTATTTTCCACATTCTGGAAAACATTGATACAGCTGCAATCATCAACGGTCTGCGGGAAGCCGGACTGCCGAATATCTGGATCCCCAAAGCCGAAGATTTTGTCAAAGTTGATCATCTGCCTCTGCTGGGAAGCGGAAAACTCGATTTGGTTGCTCTCCGGGAAATGGCAAAACAGACTGAACTGCAAAAATAAAGGATTCATTTATGATTTCTGCCCGCAAAACATTTTTGAACGGACCGATTCCGGGAAGCAAGACTCTTTTCAAAAGATTGACAAGCCCGATTCCGCCGATCGAACCCGATTATAACTCCGGCTGTAAAGAAAATGAAGTCTTCTGTTCCGGATTCCGTCTGGTCTCTGAAATGCCCTTCAAACAGGTAAAAACTGCATTCAATCTGCTGAACAGATCACTCAAAAAATGTATCGGACCTAAAATTCCGATGGAAATCGTCATAGGTCCTCATGAAGGACGCAACAGGTGGCATGAGTTCCAAATCACAAAAGAAAAGGTAACGATATGTGCGACTACTCCTCTCGGAGCAGTCCGTGCTCTTTACCGGATCAGATCACGGTTCGTGCTGCGCAGGGCACCGTATCTGGAAATTGGTCAATGGGATTCTGAAAACACACTGGATCCGGCATTGGCGCATCTTATTTTCAAAGATGATTCCCTCTTTGAACTTGGTCCGAAAGAAGCTTACAATAAAAATTATCTTCAGAGAGTTGCTGCAGCAGGCTATACCGGATTTCATATCAATGTGGATCTTTCCATTTTCACCCGGTCTGAAATTCTGCCGCAAATGACTCATCCGGAAGCAGAAAAATATCTGAAAGAATTGCAGTGGATCGTTGATACTGCGTGGGAAGTCGGACTGGAAGTTTATCTCTCTCTGTACCTCCAGCCGCTGAAAGGAGAACACCCTGTCTTTGCAGCACATCCGGAAATCCGGGGCAGCCGGATGGTCAATACTGATAACCTTTACGTCCTTTGCACTTCTCAACCCCTTGCCCGCAGGTTTTACGCAGAACAGATGAATAATCTCTTCTCTGCAGTTCCCGGTCTGGGAGGAATCCTTGCCATTGCAGGCTGTGAAGGATGGCTCCATTGTCATACTGCAAACATGCCGGATACCTGTCCGAACTGCGCAGGGAAAGATATCGAGTATGAAACGGCGGTCATGTTCAATGAAGCTGCCGCAGCAGTCAAACGTACTGCACCGGAAGCAAAATTTGTGGTCTGGACTTACAACCTGTTCGCATGGTCTGATAAAACCGGAGAAAAATTCCTTTCCAATCTTTCCCGGGATTGCTGCATCATGGCAAACTTTGAAACCGATGATCCGTTTGAAGTGGCAGGGGCGGCGGGAATGGTTTATGACTACTCCATCCGCAATATCGGACCTTCTGATACAACGATGGAACAAATTAAAACGGCAAAAAAAATCGGAGTTCCATTTCTGGCTAAATGTGAAAGCGGAACTTCTCTGGAATGTTATTCCATCTCCTACCTTCCTGTCATGACCAGATGGCAGGAAAAATATGAGAGGATCGTTCAAAATGCCTCCGGAGCTTTGATGAACTGGAAATTTGTCGGCTTCAACGATGAAGGTCTTTCTCAGCTGACAGCCGGAATGACAGCGATGGGAGAATCGAAAGATCTGCTCAAACGGCTGGCTGTCAGCCTGTTCGGGGAAACATCTGCTGATAAAGTTCTCACCGCATGGAAGCTCTTCGATGTATCCATGGATTATCACCCGTTTTCCAATCAGACTTCCGGATACTTCAAAGGACCGTTTTATATCGGTCCGGCTCAACCGCTGTTCCTCTACCAGCCGAAAAAAGTACCGGAATTTTTTGAGCGGAGCGGACATCGGGAATTATGGATCACGGATCTCTCCTTTGTCCATCCCTTCGGTGTGGAAGCATTTTTGAAAACGACAAAGCAAATGCTGGATTTCTGGGATACCGGCTGTTATCATCTGAAAGATATTCCCGGAAAACACGCTGCAATCGCGCGTCTTTACCGCGGATTCCTGCGGACAGGAATCAATATGACGGAGTTCTATTACATCCGGGATTCTTTCCATTATGTTCCGTATACTCCGGAAATGATGCGTTCCAAACTGCTTGAAATGAAAGAAATTGCTGTCCGTGAACTGGAAAATGCAAAAGAAGCTCTGGCAATCATTCAGGAGTTCCCCGAACTGGCTTTCAATTATACTTACCGTTACGGTCTCAGTGAAGAGATGCTTTTATGGAAGATCAAACATACTGAAAATCTGATCAACAGAGATCTTTCCATGAAGTTTTACGGTGAACTTTTCGGATTCCATCGGCATCCCCGCTGGGAAATCAAAGAAGATGAGGAATTGACCTGAAACGGCATCTGGAAAATTTCAAAAAAAAACGTTTTCCCCTCTTGACATTGTCAAATGTCTGTTGTATAATATATCACAGATATCACAGACAGAGGGATAATCAGCATGACAAAAACTGAGTTGGTAATGAAGAAACTGAGAAAACGGATTCTTTCGGGAGAATTCCGTTCAGGTCAGAAATTGCCCTCCATGCGAGCTCTTGGAAATGCTTACGGTGTCAGTACCATGGTATTGAGAAAAGTTGTGGAACAATTGGAACAGGAAGGGTTAGTGGAAAGCAGCACCCGTTCCGGTTTGTTTATCCCCGAAAATCTGAAGCAGCATGAACTGTGCGGAATCATCAATTCAATCCAGCTGGGAACCATGGAAAATTATTTTGAGGCGATGCTGCAATCCGCTTCAAAATATAATTGTGTTCCCATGGTTGTTCCTCCGATTTGGACGAGTGTGGAAAGTATGCTGGAAAAAGCACCCCGCCGTTTATATATCAATATTTCAGCATCCTATATTTCCGAAGAAGAACTTCAACATTTGATATCCGGAAATGACGCAGTTTTCTGCAATCAATATGAATGGATCGACAGTGAAGTAAAAAATGCTGTTCTTGCAGACTGGCTCACAATCACGGAACTGACATTGAAGGCGTTTCTGGATGCCGGACACAAACGTATCCTGTTTGTGAGTTATAATGATGAACTTCCGGAATTCAAGCGGAGACAGTTCAATGAAGCTGCAAAGCGCGTTGGCTTGAAATTTGAATCTCCGGAATTCCAGTGGTGTTCCCGTCATGATTTTGAAAATAATTTGCCGCGAATCAGAAAGATTTTCCGGGATAATCCAGCGCCCACAGCTGCATTTTCCAGGGGAGATTCTCTGCTGTATAAACTCAAAGAAAAACTTGATCTCTATTTTCCGGAACACGCCGATATGGATTTTATCGGAACGTACAACTCATTCTGGTCCAATCATGCCGGGCAGGAATTTGCCTCGTGGGAATGGGATTGGGACATATTCTGGGATAAAGTTTTTCAGCATAAAGAAAAATGTGTGGAATATTATCTTCCGACGCTCGTAAAGTGGAATCCGAAAAAAAGAAAACTTAAATAAGAAGGGAATCAAATGATCATGATGAAACAGAAACGGTTATTCACTCTGATTGAATTGCTGGTTGTGATTGCAATCATTGCAATTCTTGCCGGGATGCTGCTGCCGGCGTTGAACAATGCTCAAAAAAATGCCAGAGCATCCAATTGTATCGGAAATCTGAAACAGATCGGCCTTGCTGTTCAATTCTATCAGGATTCCTACGATGGATATATTCCCCAATGGGAGGAAAACGGAACCTCAATAAAGTGGACTACTAAACTGCGTCCTCTGGTTGGTGATAATTATGATCTCTGGCTCTGTCCGGATTCCCCTGCCCCGGGATTGGCAAAACAAACCTCCGGAGCTGTCGGAACCGGAAAGGCAGATGCAATGAATATCGGGATCAATATCGCCAATGGCTCAAAAGAAAAGGCTTTCTTCCATGATTTCATCAAACAGTCAGTCATCAAAAGTGCATCAAGCCTGATATATGCAGGGGATGGAGCAGGGAAACATTCTCCCAGTTATAATCCGGTGAACTTGAACGGAGCATGTGCACTCTCCTATCAGACTCATCCGGAAAATGCAGCGGGCTGGTCCATGCGGCATAACGGTGCGACCAATATTCTGTTTGCCGATGCTCATGCGGAAAGAGTACAAAAGGCAAAATTCTCTATTTGGATCGCAAATATTTGGGGTACAGACAAACATCGCTGGTTTGCAATTTATCAATAAACAAAGGATAATAAGATGAATAGAATCATTTCTCTGGCAGCCGGGCTGCTGCTTCCGCTCGCTGCAGCGACAACAGATTTCACCACAACACCATTTATTTCTCTGCATCCAAGTGCAGATCTGAAAACCTATTCCGGATTCAACGGGTTCCAACCCTATGAATTCAATCTGGAAAAGCCATCCGTTATGGTTCCGGCTGATGCTCATGTTCAGCTTGCCACCGATGGAAAAACATTGCGGATCAATGCCGCTTGCGAACTTGGACCGAAAGGGCTGCTTGCCAGAGTCAATCCTCCTTCCGGCGGTGCAATGGTCTTCCGTGATGACTGTTATGAATTTGTTCTTTTCCCGAACCCGAAAGATAAAACTGAAAATTATCATTTCTTCATTAACGGAAAAGGTGCAGTTTTTGTCCAGGCTATGAAAAAAGGAAAATTTATTGATTGGAAACTGGATAAAAAATTCAAGAGCGAATATTCCGGGGATACCTGGCACCTTCAACTGGATCTTCCTCTGGCGCAGTTCGGTCTCAAAGATTTGAAACCCGGACAGGCTTTCGGTTTGCGGATCTGCCGCAACTGGCGCAACCTGAATCTGAAATATTATGATGGCGGAATACAATCCACCTGGAATCAGATCCGGGCTGCTTTTATCGGCGTTGAAAAACTTCCGTTGATCTATTACCGTCCTGATGCTCCTGCAGTGGATTTCTTCAGCGTTGTCACACGGAAAGACCGGAAACCGGATTGCAAATTCCGGATCACCAATCCTTCCTCAAAGAAACAGACATTCTATGCAGAATACCGTCATGTTCTTGAACTTTCCCAGCCGGCCTCCGGAAACTGGGTGATCGAACTGGGCCCGAAGGAATCAAAAGTTTTTGAAATGCCGATCCCTCAAGTGCTGAACAACGAACAGGTTCTTACAAAACTGGAAGTAAAATCTGCCGACAAAAAAACGGTTTTCTACCATCGTTCCATTGCATGGAAACAGGGAAAAGATAAAGATTTGTTCGGTCAGATTGGCGGTTCTCTTGTTTACATCACGCCCCGTATGGCTTACTATCCCTCCACAAATAAAATGCGTTTGCAAGTCAACTGCAAAGCGGAAAAGAATCTTGCAAAACTGAAAAGACTCCGTGTCGTCATCTCCACTGAAAAAGATGTCAAGATCGCTGAATTTGAACTTCCGCGCCCCGATGCAGAAAAAATGTCCGAAGGGATTTTCCAGCTCCCGGACCTGAAAGCATATACCCGCACAAAAAATCCCTCCGGAAAATATAAAATGAGTTTGATTCCGGAAGGATTGAACTACAAACCTATCGTTATACCTTTTGAACGGAAAATATTTGAATGGGAAGGAAACAATATCGGGAAAAAACCGCGTCTGATCCCACCGTTCACACCGCTGAAAGTCCGTAACAACAAGTTCATTGATGCAATTCTGAAAACCTATACAATGAATGGTCTCGGCTTGCTTGCAGCAGTGAAAACCGATGGACATGATATTCTCACAAAAGATGGCATGGTTCTGGAAGCCGTGATCGGAGGAAAAACCTATCAGGCGAAATCCACCGGATTCAAGTTCACAAAGAAATCCGATCTGGAAGTCAAGGTGGAATCCACCTGGCAGGCAGGTCCGCTGAAAGCAAAAGCGGAAGGAATCATGGGATTCGACGGTCTGATGTGGTACACCTTCAAACTTCAGCCCTGCGCCCAGCCGGTTCAGAGTCTGAAACTGAAACTTGCTTTCCCGGAAAAAGAAGTTCCGCTTTATCACATTTGTACAGACGGACTCCGGTTCAACAACGGCGGTGCTCTCATGAAAGGAAACGGCAGGATCTGGAAATCCGCCGATGCAGCCCGTTCTGAAATCCAGAATGACTTTGTTCCCTATATCTGGCTCGGCAGCGAAGGCCCCGGATTTGCGATTTTTGCCGACAACGACCGCGGCTGGGTTCGCGTAAAAGATGTTGTCTCTCAGGAGCTTTTCCGGAAAAACGGCAAGATTGAAATGGTTTGGAATTTTGTGACAAATGCTCCGGCTAATCATAAATTCCTGCCGATCCGTTTCGGTTTCCAGGCGTCTCCGGTTAAACCCATGCCGGAAAACTGGCGCGCTCAAATGACTTGGAACCTTACCTGGAAAAACAAGACCATTCAGAAATACATCAAGAACAGAACCCTTTTTGCCGGCGGCGATATGGGCAGAGGGACAATGACCAATCAGTATGTTCCCAGAAACAACGATTATTCTCTCTGGAAAGTCGCCCGCGAAATCAAAAAGACAGGTGTCGTTCCCCCGGGATTCCTGGACAAATGGATCGCCGGTTATCCCACGGAAGAGATCCGGAAAAAATACAGAGGCGAAGTCAGCTACTTCCTTTACATGCTGCGCGGATGCAAGACCTATCCGGATGCACGGATCATGCTTTACACCAACCCGCGCGGATTGAGAATCGACTCCGATGAATCCAATACATTCATCAACGACTGGCTCCGGGAAGAGTTCCATGATTACAGAACGCAGAAGGTTCCCGTCAACACCGGCCACGCTTACAGCGCAAATCCTGTGGAATCCTTCCGGGATTATCTGCTCTGGGGCTACAAAAACTTCTTCGATAATGAAATCGACGATCAGCTTTACTGGGATAACCTCTTCCTGACAAGCTGTTACGCTCAGAACGGTTTGGAAGCCTCTTACCGTCTGCCCGATGGAAGAATTCAGCCCTCAATGGAAATGGATAACATCCGTCAGCTGATCCGCCGTACAGCTGTATTCATGCTCGATCGCGGTTTGAAGCCGGATAACATGGTTCACATGACCAATACCTCCATCCTTCCCGTGCTTTCCTTCGCACAGCAGCAGCTTGACTGGGAAGATAATGACGGTCTTGCGCCGTTCCAGGAACGCTATACCAAAGAGTATATCCGGGCTTTGAGCATCGGCTATCAGGCAGGCTGTCTCCCCTGTGTGCTTGGTAAAATCGCAGGAAAGAGCGGTTCAAAGGAAATGAACTGGTGTATCCGTACCGGAACCGGGGTCATTCTGACTCATGAACTCCGCTGGGCGCGTCCGGATGTGGATTGCTACTGGAACATCATGGAAAAGTGGTTTGAATTCGGTTATGGAACCCCGGCTGTCAAGGTCTATAATTACTGGAAGAAAGATTATCCTGTCCGGATCACAGGCGGAGATAACACCTCCATCTATCTGGAAAAAGGAAAACAGTCTCAGCTTCTGATCTGCAGCTATGGACCTGACACAACGCTGAACGTTTCCGTCAACGGAAAACAGATCACCAAAGCAGTTAACCTTGAAACAGGAAAACCGTTGCCTGTACAAAACGGAAAACTTCAAATCAAACTTGCAAAATATGACCTGATCTATCTTGGTCTGGAAACAAAATAACAGAGGAGAATATATATGAAACACATTCTTTCAACCGCAGCCGTCCTGCTTCTTGCCGGAACCGCCACACTCCATGCACAGTTCAACAATCCAGCACTGGATAAACATTCAGATGACGTCACCTTTTATGTGAATTTTGACGAGGGTCCGAATGCGGCTTTATCTGTCGGAGCCGGAGCCCCCTTCCGTTCTCAAGGGAAAGTTGATTATGTCAAAGGTCTTTCCGGAAAAGCTCTCCGTGTCGGTCACCTCTTCTATCGCGGAGATAAGAATCTGGATCTTTCCGCATCCGGAACATTGATCTACTGGGTCGCTCCGGAAAAAGAGTTCAAAACAAAGCCTGCAAACGGAAAAGAACCCGGATTTATCGCAACCTGTTTCTCCGGAGGAAAATATACTTACTCCCTCTTTTCCGGTAAAATGGGAGGTCAGCCCTGGCAGAAAGCTCCCCTCAACAGCTACGTCCAGTATGCACACCGTCTGAAAATCAAACACGTAAACTGTCTCACTCAGACAATTTCCTTTTGTAAAATTTCCGAATGGAATCCCGGTGATTGGAGAATGTTTGCTGTGACCTGGGCTCCCGGAAAGATTTCCGCTTCCTACAATGGCGGCGCAATGACGATCTCCACCCTGAAAGTTCCCATGACCGGAACCTCTGATGAGATCAGACTCGGCTTTGGCAAAGATCCTGACCCGGCACAGATGCTTCTGGATGAAGTGGTTATTCTGAAAAAAGCACTTACCGAACAGGAAATCAAAGAGATCTATGATCTTTCTGTAAAACAGCTGAAAAAATAATTCAGATTTTTAAGGGGCTGTTGCAAAACCTGAAATTTTGTAACAGCCCCTAATTTTTTTGTTTGAGAGGTAAAATAGTTCGCATACCCCATGTCTGAACTTAATGTAGAAATGTTTATCATCCTGTTCCAATATCCTGTTTGAGGAGATAGCCCCGAATGGGGCAATGAAGGAGGCGTCAGAAGCCCACTTTTCTCCCCCCCAATCCCTTTTTTCCAAACCTTTTTGTGGCATTCTGATTTTTATGCAAAAACCAAAATGCCATCTCAAGGTTAATGAAGAAGGGGTTGTAGATTCCCGTAAGAAACAGCTTACTTTCCGGCTTCGGAAAGTTTCTTTGCAATCCGATCGGAATCTTTCTGATTCAGTTTGTATTGTTTCTTCAGGAAATCAAGTGTGGATTGTTTTCCGACTTTGTGCATTTCCACATGTCCGTCAAGGAACAGAATATTCAAAAACTCCTTATGTTCCGTTCTGTTGCAGACTGCAATTACGTAAGAAGACGGTCTCTGAATCTGATTTATCTTTGTTTTTTCATAGGGACCGACATAGATAAGATTCTTCAAAACTGCCGGCTTAATATATGCCTGCGTCACAATATCTTTCAAATCTGCCGGCAGGACATCATTATGATCATGGGAATACATGATAATCCCCATTCCAAGCTGTTTGAGATTGGAAGTACAATTCACAGTGCGCGCCTTTGTCCGGGCGGAATGTAATGCAGGAAACAGAGAACTGGCAGCCGGAGCAAAAGATCCCAACACTGTAGAAACCTGCTGAACCTGTGCAAAGGAGAAGTTTGAAGCCGCAACCGTAAGATATCCATCTGCATTTTTCGTTGTCACTGAAACAACAGATACCGGTTTCAGGAAAATCTTGATCAGCTCAATAACTTCCGGCACTGCTTTCAGTTCCTTTTCAAGAGTTGTGAAAAGTTCCTGAGGCAGATCTGCAACGACATAACCGACACCATTTTTCGGAAGGATTTTTGCATACTTCTGATAAATCGGCAATGTTCCGAGTTTCCTTCCCTGTGGAGAAAGAAGTTTGGAAGAAGAGACAGCAACGATTTTATCCTTGAGGATTTGTATTGTAATTTTAAGTTTTGGATTTACAGGAAATTCAATAATATTTCCCTGGACCATCCCCTGCATACTCTGGGTGATGAGCGCACCGATTTGTCCTTTCGGGTCGGGAAGAACCGCTTTGAAGCCCCAGTTATCAAGAGAGGTTCCGGTCAGAAGCAGTTCTATATCACCGTAAAGCTCTCCGACGATGTTGTTGATCATAGGATTTGCAAGAGCAATTGATGCCTCCGGATAAAGCGGATGGGTTTGTGTTATTTCCTGTTTGATAATTGCCCACGCATTGGCAAGATTGATTCTGCCCTTCACAGCGATTCTGGTATCTGCGGGAAGAGAAGCCCAATCCAGAGGTTTATTGACAGCAGTCGGATCAATCAGAATACTCTTTGCATTCTTATCCAGCAGGAGGAACTGTTTTGCTGTGTAAGTTCCATTTCCATTATCAATCGAACTTGTAGCGGTTGCCTGGAATGCAGCTACATTGATTACCTTGATCAGAGAACGGACGAGCGCATTTACTTTCGGCCCGTTCATGGTATCTTTTCCAGTCAAAATCTGAACAGCCTGAGGAACTTTTTCATTGACAAAGATCTCTATCCCGCGGGTATTGGTATAAAGCAGAGCCTCTCCATTGAAATCGACATATTTTGTCGCCGTCGTAAATTTTTCTTTGTCGGTGGCAGCTGAACAGAGAGATGGGATCATCAAACCGAAGAGCACAACGGATAATACATTGAGTTTTCTCATCTTTTTTCCTTTCGTTAAAGTGTTGAACATCCGTGTCTTTTGTACTATAATGCGACTTTTTTCCGATTCAAGCAGATTTTTGTATTTTTGACATTGAAAGTAAGCAAAAGTTTAAAAACAACCATGATAAAATTGCAATTTCAATGAATCCTGCTATATTATCGAATGAATTCAGAATAATCAGGAGAGAAACGATGGGAAAAAGGATGACGATCAAAGATATCGCACAGCTCGCAGGAGTTTCTGTGGGCGCCGTCAGCACAGCGTTTTCCAAAAAAGCTTCCAATGTTCATCTCTCTGATGCCACCAGAGAAAAAATCTTCCGGATCGCAGAACAATATCATTATATTCCCAATATTACAGCCCGGTCCATGCAGTCACAAAAATCTTATCTGCTCGGATTCTTTTACCGGACAAACAATTCCTTTCTTCAGACAAATCTCCTGCGCGGAATCCGCAAGGCCTGTTATGAATATGATTATGATATCATTGTCTATCCTTGCGACTCTCTGGAAGAAGAAGCTCATAATCTGCAGACTCTTCACGTAAACCAGCTTGACGGAATCATTACCATTCCGATTCTGGAAGATTCCAGAACAAACGAAGCTCTTTACCGTTCTCTGGTGAACAGGGGGATTCCTCTTGTGCAGCTCCTTGCTGATTTCTGGGAAGATTTGCCTTCAATCGTGCGTGATTACCGGGAAATCGGATTCAATGCGGTCAAAATTCTGTATGAAAAAGGACATCAGCATATCGGGATGCTGCTGTTCTCCAATTATACAAACCGGAAAATCGGGATTGGGAATGCTCTTCTCGCAGACGGCGTTCAACAGGGGATTGCTGAATTTGGTCTGAAATTGGAAATCTTTACTGTTGACAGCAGCGCAAACCGGTCTGATTACATCCCGACAGCGGATGCGGCAACAGAGAAAATCCTTCAAATGCCGAAACGTCCAACAGCATTAATCACAGCCTCCAGTCTGCTGGCATACGGAGCATATTCCTGCTTGAAACGGAACGGGGTAAATGTCCCGGATGAAATGTCCCTGCTTGCCTGCGGCGATGACAGCGAACAGTTCGGACTTCTTACTCCAAACTTGTCTTATTTTCCTGTTGAACTGGAAAAAATCGGTTATCTGAGCGCAAAATACTGTTTGGAAAAAGATAAAACGTTTCCATTGAAACAGCTTATCGGGGCCAACTATTGCGAGGGTGAAATGGTTGCCGATATCAAGCGGTAACAGGATATTTCACATAAAACAGATACGGGAAATGCACTGATCGAAATTTTCCTGTCCGCTGAGGATATCAATTTCCACACGAAGAAAAAGAATGTCGATATCGCAACGGTCAAGACGCGGCATACGGACGGCATCTTTTTCTGTTGTCACGATCATATCCGCCCCGGCAGCTTTTGCATCGTTGACAAAGTTGATCATTTCCTGCTGACGGTATCTGTGATGGTCCGCATAACGGCGTTTCAGCACGAGTTCAGCCCCCAGCTCTTTGAGAAAACCTTCAAAACTGGGAGGATTTGCGATCGCGGAAATGGAAGCGACTTTCTTTCCCTGCAACGCTGACAGCGGCTGAGTTTCCCCTTTTTTGAATACAGCTTCCAGATATTTCGGACGGTGACAGCATTCGATAATTTCGGCACGGCGGTTGTGACGGTGAATAAAATCTTTCAAATGCCGCAAACTGGGCCGTCCGTCAGACTTTGTAAGAAATACGTAGTCTGCACGGGCTATATGTTCGATGGGTTCCCGCATCAAACCTCTGGGCAGAACATAATGATTATCAAACGGAGCAGAACTGTCCACCAGAAGAATATTGATATGAGGTTTCAGCCAGAGATACTGGAATCCATCATCAAGAATCAGAATATTTGTTCCATAATTGGAGATCGCATAACGTCCGGATTTTACACGGTCTTTGTCCACAAGAACCGCAACGGATTTCAGGTTGGAAGCGAGCATGAACGGTTCGTCCCCGGCAGAAAGAGAATCCAGCAGAAGATCTTTCCCGTTGGAAACAATACGGGGCGGAACTTCCCCTTTTTCTGAGGAAAAACGGGAACGCATTTTTTCCCAGAAAGAACGTTTATCCCGGCTGCGGTAACCACGGCTCAAAACCGCAACTTTCCGGCCTTTTTGTGACAACGTTTTGGCAAATACTTCCACCACAGGAGTCTTTCCGGTCCCGCCGCATGTCAGGTTTCCGATACTGACAACCAGGCAGCCGAGCGCATGATTCCGGATAATACGGGTATCATAAAGCCAGATTCTCAGCCGGACTGCAGCAAGATAAAAACGGGATGCAAAAAAAAGAACACCCATGATGGCAGAGGCCAGTGCACCGTGTTTTTTTTCACGGATGATCTCAATAAAATACTGTTCTATATTTTCCCCGAGTTCCCGGATCGTCATTTCTCTGCTCCCTTGAGGTAATTTCAAAATATTTTGAAATTGCCTCCCTTAATTAATAATTATTACGGTAATAGAACATATTTTTTCATTTTTTCAAGTGACATTCTGAATTATTTTACGGTGAGAAATACCTGATAACAAATCTGTTTTCCGCCTTTTCCCGGCAGTTTTGAAAACGAAGCGTTTTCCGCAAAACAGAAAGAGGTCAAATCAGCCAGCTGAATTGTACTTCCGGCAGCCGGAGAACGGAAACAAAGTGTCAAACCCAGTTCTTCTGTAACCGGAGAACCATTCTTTCTCCTGCCGATCTGACGGGATAAGTACATATTCATCACCGTGATTCCGCGATGATTATACATGCGGCACTTGATTCCTTCCGCATTTTTTGCAGGAAATCTGCCCCGATGATACTCCGGAACAGCTTTCATCTGCTGTTTCAGCTGCCCGTCTTCCAGAATTTTGACGGAGATTTCCCATTTACTGTTTTGCCGGAATACGGAAAATGTTTTTCCCGGCTGAGAGATGAATTGAATTGCAGGAATATAGTTCTGTTTTGCGTCACGGGACTGATTGATTCCAAGCGGTGAAAAAACGCCGGGAAGAAGTCCACGCGTACAATGAATTACGGTTCCTTCATAAAAACTTTCCGACCCGGAAGCAAGAAAAGGCCCATCCTCCGGAAGATTCCAGTCAATTTCAGAACTGATACGGGTCGTTTTTTTTCCTTTCTGCCGGAAAGACGGAGTGGTCTGAATGCGGAATCCGGAACTCTGAAATTCAAAATGATTTCTCAAAGAACAGATGGATGCGGCTCCGGGCAAACAGAGAATTTTTGCAGAAAATAATTTCTGAGTCTTCTGATTTTTTATGAGATCATTGACATTTTTCTTTTCCGGTGAGACAGGCGCAAAATACAGTTCTGTGGTCAAATCCAGATTGTTTGCTTTCAAAAACAAACAGAAAAAGGCACAGAAAATCAAAATTATATTTTTCATTCTCAATCAACCGCACGGATCCCGAGTTGTTCGGGAAGAACATCACAATCACGGCTGAAGCGGATCACTTTCATCCGCCATTCAGCTTCTTTTGAACCGGAAAGATCAAGTTTTCCTTCGGCAGAAACGATCACCTGCAATTTTCCGGGAAGAACCCAGGAGAGAGATAATTTTCCCTGTTTCGGTCCGGTATAACGAACCCGAACATCCGGATCTTTGGAGGTTATCAGTTTTTTCAGCTGATTGCGTTCCTGCGGAGAAAGATCATTCTGCTTGACCTCACGCTTGTTTTTCTTCTTATCACGCTGACGGGCCAACTCCTTCTGTTTCGGTTTCGTCACAACTGTTTTGATAATAAAATGACGGGAATAGTCAAACAGATGATATTTTTCCTTATCCGTTAATTTATCCGACTCCTTCACAACGTACGGGACAGTGGAGCAGGCAGCCAGAAAAATTATGGTTCCCGCCAACAGTAAATTCATACATGTTCTCATTTGTATACCTCCTTGATATATGATTCCAAAAGATCAAAAATCCGTTTATCGGACAATACGGCAGAAGCCGCAGGCTTATTAATAATTTGTTTCAGAACAGGAAATCTTCCGCCGCCTCCGGATGCCGCATAGGAGTTGAACGCAAAACGGTGCCGCTGTTCCGGATCATCTGCCGACCACAATTGTTCCGTTTGATTGCGCGGTATGTAATATTGTATCATATCAAACTTTCCGGATTCCTTCTGTTCCTTTAATACAGCCTCAAACTCGGCTTTGTTGAGACTGGCTGTAATCACCCGGTTTTCAAACGGACATAACTGAAACAGATGAATTCTGCTCAATGCCGGATATTTCGGACGGAAATTGGTCAATGCTCCATGAAAAACACCTTTGACATCCGGAAAACTCTTCATAATTGCAAAACCGAAAATCTCAGCTTTCTGTTTATCGGAAGGTTTCACAGGAAAATTCCGGCTAACCAAAGGATATTTCACAGTTTTCACCCGGAATTCCTCTTTCAGCTTTTTCCGTGGAGGAACAGAAATAAATTCTCCGCTGACTTCCTTCAGTTTCCGTGTGGAATCATCAAAAGAAAGCTTGACCCGCACATAACCGCCGCCATGGGCACCCGCCTGAAAATAACAAACGCCGCTGCGCCCCAGTTCTTTGCAAATGATTTTCTCATGGGTATGCCCGCCTAAAATAACCTTTGTTTCCGGATGACGCCGTGCAAAAACAAACAGCCCCGGATCATTCAAACGTTTGCTCGGATATATCCCGGAATGAATCGCAAGTATGATAATGTCCGGCTTCTGTTTCCGAACCTGAGGAAGGACCCGACGGTAAGCCTCTTCCACAGAAGTAATGAGAAAACCTTCCTTTTCCGGCTGAAACAGCCATTGGTCCAAATGGGAATTTGTCATACCGATAACTGCAATCTTTATACCGTTTCTATGAAAAATGCGATATGATTTTACATTTGGAAATTGAAGATTGGCTGCAAGAACCGTTCCTTTGAATTCTCTGATCCGCTGAGACAGCACTTCTTTCCCGAATTCAAAATCATGATTCCCCGGAACCCAGACATCATATCCGGCTGAGTTCAACAGACGGATCATCGTTTTTCCATGATCTCCGGCAGAATCCAGAGAACCTTGCATAAGGTCTCCGCAATCTATCAGCAGAGACCTTTTTCTTCCGACCCGGTTGGCATCCACGGAAACAGCAGACAGAACAGAAGGAGCACCGGACTTTCCGGACTCATAAATCTGACCGTGAAGATCTGTTGTTTGAAATAGATAAATCTCCCCTGCTGAAAGCAGAAAAGCTGTTAAAAAGAAAAATATTCCGGCAATAAAACGCTGCATAACCAAAATCCTTGATTTTCATTCAAGAGGTAAATTACACGTTTTTTCCGGATTTTCAAACCCGGAAACAGTGATAATCTTCCACAGATCAAAAAAAACATTAAAATATTCAAAAAAAAAAATGGAAATTGATTGCGAAAAGTGAAGAAACGGATTATATTACCATGATCGGATTTTTCAGGAGATAATAAATTATCTCAGAGAACAAAACAAACAATTACAATATACATATAACGAAACAGGAGAGTGTATTATGGCAGTTGACCTTACCGGTAAAGTTGCAGTTGTCACTGGCGGCGGCGGAATTCTTTGCAGCGCAATGGCAAAAGCATTGGCAAAACAGGGTGCTAAAGTTGCGATTCTTGACTTGAAGGAAGAAAGCGCAAAAGCTGCAGCGGATGAAATTACAGCAGCCGGCGGAACCGCAATCGGCATTGCCGCAAACGTTCTGGAAAAAGAAAGTCTGGAAGCAGCCCGTGCAATCGTTGAAGAAAAATTCGGTGTTTGCGATATTCTGATCAACGGTGCAGGCGGTAATCACCCCAAAGGAACCACAAGCAAGGAACGTCTCTTCAAAGAAGATATTCTGAACCCGGTGGAAGGATGCAATACATTCTTTGATCTCGATCCCGCAGGTATCGGTTTTGTGTTCAATCTCAACTTCCTCGGGACACTGCTTCCCTCTCAGGTCTTCTGCAAGGGCATGGCTCTCCGCGGACAGGGAACTGTCATCAACATTTCCTCCATGAACGCATTCCGTCCTCTTACAAAGATTCCTGCATACAGTGCAGCAAAAGCAGCCATCAGCAACTTCACTGCATGGCTCGCAACCCACATGTCTGAAGTCGGAATCCGCGTAAATGCAATCGCTCCGGGATTCTTCCTCACAAACCAGAACCGTACTCTGCTGACCAATCCTGATGGAAGTCTGACAGCTCGCGGAAATACGATTCTGACACACACCCCCATGGGAAGATTCGGTACACCGGAAGATCTTTTCGGCACCCTGCTCTGGCTGGTAGATGACGAAGCATCCGGATTCGTCAATGGTATCGTTGTCCCTGTCGACGGCGGTTTTGCCGCTTTCTCCGGCGTCTGATAATAGAACTGTTCTGGAGAAAAGACTATGCTGATTATACCGGCTATTGATATCAGAGGCGGAAAATGTGTCCGCCTCTTTCAGGGAGATTACAATCAGGAAACTGTTTATAATGATTCCCCTGCAGATCAGGCAAAGAAATTTCAGGATGACGGTGCAGCCCTGATCCATCTTGTGGACCTTGATGGAGCAAAAGCAGGAAAACCTGTAAACCTGGATGTTGTCCGTGCCATCTGTTCTGCTGTAACAATTCCCTGTGAACTTGGCGGCGGAATCCGGACTGTTGAAGATGCAAAAGCAGCGTTTGATGCAGGCGTTCACCGGGTAATCCTCGGAACTACTGCGTGTGAAAACCCGCATCTTGTCCGGGATTTTATTTCCACCTTCGGGGCAGACCGTCTCGTTATGGGAATCGATGCAAAAGGCGGACGCGTTGCCGTCAAGGGATGGCTCGAAACCAGTGCCATTGATGTCTTTGAACTGATCGCAAAACTGGAAGAACTGGGCGTTACCCGGTTCATCTTTACCGATATTTCCACAGATGGAGCTCTTTCCGGCCCAAATCTGGATTCTGTTGCGGCAGTCTGTTCCAGAGTTCCGCGCTGCGGTGTGATCGCCTCCGGTGGAATCTCCGGAACAAAAGATATCAAAAATCTCCGGGATCTTGAAAAAGACAATCTGGAAGGCGTGATTGTTGGAAAAGCTCTCTATGCCGGAAAGACCACGTTCAGAGAACTCGACGAGGCCGCAAATGAATGAAGAAACCATCTTCAATCCATATCCGGGGGATTCTTACGATACCCCGGAAAAGGTAAAAGCAAATCTGTTTGATCTGCTCTGTTTTAAAACCAGACTTTCCTTTTATATCCGCAACTTTTACGTGTTTTATAAATCCGGAAAAGCTGCCGGAACAGGATATTTTACGCAGAACATGCAGACAAACAATTCCTGGGAAAATCTTCTGATCACAGAAAGCTGCGGAGGAAAAGTGCATCTGCGCGGGCTGAATTATCTCGATGATCCCCGCCCGGCTGTGATTATTTCCAACCACATGAGCCTGCTGGAAACAGCGATCATGCACGCATTCATCCGTCCCCGCAGAGACTTCTGTTTTGTGATCAAACAGCAGCTCTTTGATGTTCCCTATTTCGGAAACATCATGCGGCATCTGGAATGTATCGGGGTTGGACGCGACAATCCGAAAAACGATTTGAAAGCTGTGATGGAGGAAGGGGAAGAACGTCTTTCCCGCGGAAAATCTGTGATTATTTTCCCGCAGTCATCCCGGACAGCTGTTTTTGATCCGGCTCATTTCAACACGATCGGAGTGAAACTTGCAAAACGTGCAAACGTTCCTGTAATCCCCTGTGCTTTGAGAACTGATTTTCTTCAGAATGGAAAGTGGATCAAAGATCTTGGCCCCATCAAGCGCGATCTGCCGATTCATTTCACCTTCGGCGAACCTATGGATGTCATTGGAAACGGAAAAGAAACGCAAGATGCGATTGTTGAATTCATCAAAAAAAATCTGCGTGAGTGGGGGTGTGCCATTGCAGGGGAATGAACAATATCTCAGTGTGGGATTAGGAGACCGTTCCTACAAAATCCAGTTACTGGATACATTGACCGCAGATGTGCTCAGACCGTTTGCGGAAGGTCGGTCCTGTATGATCGTTTCCGATTCCACTGTGGCGGATCTTTATTTGGGTGAAACCTTTGCACTTTTGAAAGCCGCCGGAGCAGCCTCCATTGCCACGTTGGCTTTTGAGGCCGGAGAAGAGTCCAAAACATTAGCAACAGTAGAATCCATTTGCCGGACAGCTGTCGCACGGCATCTTGACCGGAAATCTGTGATTTTCGGGCTGGGCGGCGGGGTCCCCGGTGATATGGCTGGTTTCGCAGCCGCTATTTATATGCGGGGAATCGACTTTGTTCAACTCCCGACAACGCTGCTTGCCATGGTGGATTCTTCCATCGGCGGAAAAACAGGATGTGATTTGCCGGAAGGAAAAAACCTCATCGGAGCATTTCATCAGCCGCAAGGCGTTCTCATTGCCGCTGACAGATTGAAAACTCTGCCGGATGAACAATACCTTTGCGGCTTGGCGGAAATCATCAAATGTGCCGCCATCATGGATGAACCATTTTTTGCGGAACTGGAAGCAAACGTGGAAAAAATCCGTTCCCGTGACGATGATTTCACACGCCGTATGATCCTGAAAACCTGCGCTCTTAAAGCAAAAATTGTTGAAATGGATGAAAAAGAAGGCGGTATCCGCGCTATTCTGAATTATGGTCACACCTTCGGACACGCACTGGAAAAGGTTTCGGAATTTTCCATTCTTCACGGACAGGGAGTTGCCGCCGGAATGTGTATGGCTCTGGAACTCGGAGAACATTCCGGTTTGATTCCGGCAGAGGTTGTTGAACGGCAGAAAGCACTGATCCGCGCAACAGGATTGCCGGAAAAATATGATTTCAACCGGGAACAGGTTTATCAGGCGCTGTTTTCCGATAAGAAAACTGTGGGCGGAAAGCTCCGGTTTGTGATCACACCTGAAATGGGAAGGGCTGAAATTGTCACGTTCCCGCCGGAAACGGTACGGGAGTATCTCGGATTATGACAGATCATGAGGCATACATCGCATTGAATCTGACACAGGGAATCGGTCCGGCAAGGGCCGCACTTCTGCTTCAGTCATTCGGTTCTGCCTCAGCAATATACAGTCATACTGCCGATGAAATTGCAACCGTACACGGAATCACCCCTGCCCTTGCGGAAAATATTCTTGCCAATGCCGGTGCGCCTCTGGAACGGGAACTTGAACTGATCGAACGCGGTAAGGTGGAAGTCTTCACCTTGAGCGATTACGGTTATCCGGCTCCGCTCCGGGAAATCGAAGATCCACCCATCTGTCTTTATGTCTGCGGCGTACTTCCGGATGAGCTTTCCTCCAATTCCGTTGCAATCGTAGGTTCCCGCCGTGCAACGGTCTATGGTATGAGAATGGCTCAGCATCTGGCAGAATCTGCTGCTTGTTCCGGTTGGGTAGTCGTCTCAGGTCTGGCGGCAGGGGTCGATACTGCCGCTCATAAAGGAACGGTCGGTGTCAAAGGAAAAACCGTAGCCGTTCTGGGAGGCGGATTGATGAAGATTCAGCCGCAGGAAAATGTGGAATTGGCGCGTTCCATTCTGGAAATGAACGGAGCGATCATCAGCGAACATCCCATGCTGTTCCCGCCGACTCGCCATTCCTTTCCCATGCGGAACAGAATCATCTCTGCGTTGAGTGTTGCGACGATCGTTGTGGAAGCTGGTTCCCGGAGCGGAGCGTTGATCACAGCAGCCACTGCAACAGAACAGGGCAAACAGGTCTTTGCCGTCCCCGGAAATGCTGACAATGAAATGTCGATTGGGTGTAATGAGCTGATCAAATCCGGCGGAGCTGCTTTATTGACCAGTTTTGAAGATGTCCTTTCCGCAACAGATTTCCTGCCGGGATTCTCTCTGAAAGAAGAACATGCCCCGGTATTGCGGGAAGAATTTGACGATGATACCATCCTGAATGAAAGTGACCGGAAAATATTGGATTATCTCAGAAAAGAAGGTGATGCCCAATTTGATTCCATCTCCGCAGCAACAGGAATTGCCGCTGGAGAATTATCCAGAAAGCTGATCGCACTGGAAATATCACACCGTATTGAACGCCGCCCAAATGGAATGTACCGCAGATTGAGATGATTTAAGAAAAGCTCTGTTCCCAATAAAGGTTGTTACTTGAGGAGGGGAAAAAGCCCTTTTCAGGAAAGGTCTTTTTTCCCCTCCTCAAACTCCACCCCTTTTTTCCAAACCTTTTTGCGGCATTCCGATTTTTACGATGTAAAAATCGAAATGCCATCTTAAAGTTGAAATAGCAGAAGGATTTACCAACCTGTATGGGGAACAGAGCTTTAAGAAAAACAATCTCAGAATTTTTCACTGTAATCCGAGGTAATTTCAAAAATGAACTTTTGAAATTACCTCTATCTGTCAATCAAATTTTTTCAATTCATTTTTTGCCTCTTTGTTCCCGGCATCAGCCGCCATTTTGTACCATCTTTTGGCTTCGGCATCATTTTCCGGGACACCGTCGCCGCCGATATAGTAAAGCTGTCCCAGTTTCATCATTGATTCCACGTGCCCCTGAAGAGCAGCTTTCTTATACCATTTGGCAGATTCTGCTTCATTTTCATCCACGCCGTTGCCGTAATAGTAGCTTTCCGCCACTTGGAATTGGGCTTCCATATCGCCCTGTCTTGCGGAGGTAAGCTGGTCTTCAAATTCCCATTCATCCTCATCATCCACAAAACAGGGATTGTCACCCCGGCTTTCCCCGGTGGAACGCCACATATCGGCAAGCCGTTCATATCCATGTTCTATAAATTTGTCGTCCAAAGCGGTTTCGACCCCCATGAGAATTCCGGAAAGATCACTTCTTTTCCCGGTGATGCAGTATTCTACAAACATATGGCAGTTATTGAAGACCAGGTTGTATCCGCTGGTTTGACCGACGGCGGTTCTGGCGCGATCAGCAATATCTTTGCTGCCCATGGCAATGCATTTTCCATTCCGATCCTGCTTGCAGGCGACATAAATGAATGTACCGATCCTGGCAAGCCCATCACCTTCGATAAATTCTTCAGCGGAAACGACTTGTACCGTTGCAACGCCATCAATATTAGTGACTTCCACGATTTCATCGTCTCCGATGTAGATCCCCGTGTGATCTGCTCCAAAAGGCAATGCCACCTTCAAAACCGATCCAATACGCGGTTTCACCACATCACAAAACACATTTTTCACAAAAGAATCAAACAGTCCCATTTCAAAACTCCTTATATTTTTGGGTTGTTGTTATAATCTATCACATTGAGTATGTCATTTTTTGTCACCGGGGGCAATCATTCTATTTTTCTCAATAGATTCTCGGATCATAGTCCTTGATGATGTCCAAAATAAAGTCAAGCATTTTTAAACTCCTTCTGTTATTTGTTTTTATTTTCTCCGCACCGTGCGGAGAATTTTCATCTGTTAAGTCGCCGCTCTTTTGAAATCCTGACAAAAGATTTATTCTTCGTCACCGCCGCCAATCCAGTCAAAAATTGTGTCGATGTAGTCCATTTTTGCTTTGCCTTTCTATTTTAGTTTTTGTTTTCCCCGCTCTTTGCGGAAGTTGCTTGCCTATAGAATTATACTTACTTGAAATTCCTGACAAATTTTTGTTTTTCCGGCATTACCAGCTGATGGTAATGCCGTCGCCATCGATTGTGATATCGGGTCCTGCCATAATCAGTCCTCCTTGCTTGAGTCTGCAATTTTCTTTGCGATATATCCGCCAACGGTTGTCACCACGATCCACGGAATTGTGATTGTCATAATATGCTCCTCCTTAATCTTCTGTACAAGCGTTATAAATTGTTGCAACGGCTCCGGCGGCAAGCCAGCCGGCTTTTGTTACGGTTACTGCGAATACTGCGGGAAGAAATATCATTTGTTATGTCCTTTCGGTTGAGTTTTGTTGTTCCGCACCCTGCGGAAGTTGCTTACCTATAGAATTACTGTTCCTTAAAATTCCTGACATCGGTTTCAATAAATCACCGGGAGACGGTAATGTTCATCGCCGGGAAGAGTGAAAATCCACGGACACGGATTATAAATACAGCTCAATTCTTTTGCTCTTTTCATTT
>JAFVTF010000118.1 GCA_017503375.1 Lentisphaeria bacterium
ACCGTTACCCAAGAGAAAAATTTTTATTTCTTTTGAGAAATCGGTCGGTAATAACCAAAAATGCCTCCGTACACTCAGTACACTCCGTTTTCTCCGTACGAAAATGTGCTTTCAAATTTCAGGTTTTGCAACAGCCCCTTCAATCCAGTTCCTCCCGGAGAGTTCCTCAAAATCATATCTCTGACAGGATTTCATGATTTCCAGCGACAACGGTGTAATCGCTGCAGATATAACGTTCTACCCCATAACATTACCTGTTCCATTTCTGTCAGAAATATAGACTGAAATGCTGTTCCATGATATTGAAAAAATCTTCCCGCGTTCCATTTTCCAATATATTGCAAATATCAGAATGACGGGGGAGATGTTTTTCCTCCCATACTTCAAGTGGATCCGGTTTCAATCCTGAAAATGAGGTGACAAGAATATGCAAAAATTGATTTGCAACGTAATTTCCGCCTAAACTGAACAGTTTGCAGTGAAAATGAATTTCTTCTTCGATCGTCGGCGGAAGTTCAGGATCTTCCACCAGATTCCGGAGTTCTTTAATGGATTCTTTTGTCTTCTTTTTCCAGATTTTCGGGATCATTCCCAATTCCATGATTGCACGGATCTGCATAAAATCCCCGTTTTCTTCCGGAGAGAAAAACTGCACTTGCGCCAGTTTACTGACTCCTGCAAAAACGTTCGGACGACATAAAATCATGCCCCGTTTTTTGCGGGATTCGATCAACCCCAGAGATTTCAACCCGGAAAGTCCTTCTCTGATAATATTCCGGCTGACATTCAACCCCGTGGAAAAATCCTCTTCCTTCGGGAGCTGATCTCCCGGTTTCAAATTCTCTTTCCGGATATATTCCAGAATACTGTACTCCACACTGTCTGCCAGTGTCGACTGCGATATGTTTTCTTTTGTCAACAACATAAGACCACTTCTTTATTTTTGTTTCTTGAATTTCCGATACAAATTTGCTCCCCATAGCCAATTGGAGATTCCATCACCGCTTAACAAACGGTATTCATAGCGTTCATGTTCACAAAGATTTGCCGGTTTTTCTGCATAATGACAGTTTTCCAATCCGATTTTTGAAAGAACAAACTCGGACATCTCAAAAATTTCTTTCTGTTTATGCGGAAGATATTGACTGGCAATCAATGCAGCACGCACAATCATGGTACTCCAGGACGATGTATATGTCTTCCAATCATCCATATCCGGATGTTCATATTTCCGGGGGAGACGCATCTTTCCGGTGTTCATATCATAGAACAGCAAGGCTTCATAACGGCCGTTATCACAGATCGTCATAAAACCTTCCTTCACGGAAACTTCCATCGCTTTTATGAACCGTTCCCGATACTTTCCCTCCGGCTCACAGCGGATCAGCAGATCCAGATTCATAATATCCATGGAAACCGCATCAGCAGCCTGATTGACGATACGGATGTTGTGCTGTTTTTCAAAATCTGAAAGACCTCTCCGGACAAACACCTTGGAATGTTCCGGAATCCAATCAATATTTTCATCCAGAATCCGATACGCCTCAGTACGGTACCGTTCCTCGCCTGAATATTTCCACGCAAGCATCAGAAACGAAGGGAAACGCAGTGGAGGCCATTTCATGTTTTTTACATGATAATAATCAAAATGATAATTACGTTTCATCCAGAAATCCGCCATTTTGACAATCATTCTGCGGATCTCTTTTTTCTCTGCTTCATCGGCCAGCGGATAATACAAATCCAATGCATACATCACATAAAGCACCTGATCCGTACTTGTCTGGGGAAAAAAACGTCCTCCGTAAGGCTTGGGAATAAAACCTTCTTCCAGTTCCTTCCCGGTCTCATAAAGCCATTTCAATCCGTTATAAACTTTTTTCCGTTCTTCCGGAGTGCCCTCAAGACAAAGAGCTGCCATGTATGAACCGGTCGTCATCCCTGCATTTTCATAAGCAAGGAACTCTGCCAATCCGAATCCGCTGAACCAGGCGCTGGGAACCCCGCCTGTTACGGTTTGCGCCGTAACAGGACCATAGGTTTCATGATCGAGGTTTGCGTAGAAAACACCATTCTTATCCAGAAAATTCTTTCCGCAAAATTCAACGATTTTTGTATAATTGTTCCTCATTTTTTTTTTACAGTTTCAGTTTCTTCCACGATCAATGCTTTTTCCGGGTCCATAATCAGGAAATTCGGAATACCTTTGAAACGGAGATATCCCCAATGGGCGTGAAGGATCTCAATTGTCCAGATCCCCGCAGGCAAATTCTGTTTCTTCAGATTCACTTCATGGGGATGATATCCTGTGACCTTCTTGTTTTCCACAACAACTTTTCCATTGGGAGAAATCAGTTTGTAATGACCAGTAGCATAAAGCTGCGCAATAAACGTGAACTTTTCCGTTCCTTCCGGAACATTTACGTAAAATTTAACAGGGCTTTTGATCCGCTGAACCGCAAAACCGTTCGGACGGGTATAACTCCCCATGGCATAAGGAACATTGCAGGAAATGATCCTGTAATAAGCATTGAACTCAACAGCAGTCGTCGGTGCAAATATGACGTAATAGTGTTCGCCCTTCTTTCCCTTAAAACGGATGGAACCATCTTTCAGATCGCCCAAGCCTTCACAGACAGTTTTCCGGTTTGAATCAAGCACCTGGAACTGTGGCATCGGCTTCAAATACGGCTTTCCTGTCCGGGGATCTGTATTTAAACAGCCGGTTTCAAATTTCATGCAGATCTCCATGTCTTCCGGAGCATAAACCACATAGTCCCGTGACAGGAAAAAGGTTCCGGATTTGAACGGTTCTTTTCCCTTCAGGACAGTCGGTTTTACAACAACCTGTTTGATATAGCTTGCATAAGCTGCCGAATAAAGAGGTTCTGTATAAAATTCCAGATCGGCATTGATTCCCAATCTGGGTCTCAGTTCCAAAAGTTCTTTTTCAGAAATGTACAGCGGTGATTTTTCATCAGCAGGAATCATCGTCATTCTGCGCAGGAAATATTCAGTGATCTTCATATTCCGTTCAAAATGTTCAAACCGCCATGTCTGTCCTGCATCTTTCGGAGCGGCTTTTGCCTTTACCATCAATGCACGGATCTGATTCCAATCCTTTGCATAAACATCTTTCATCAGTTCCGGAGTGATGTAGTAGGACATCTTTCCTTTCACAGAGGTGACATATGCTTTCAGATTTCTTTCAATGATCTCATAAATCTGATTGATTTCATCTCCACCTTTTCCGTAAGCCAGACTATTATAGAGTTTTGCCAGTTTGACATAATCGTCTTCCGGATAGAAATCTGATTGAAGCAGGAGCCAGTTGTTGATTCCCTGCGTTCCCAGAGCACCCAATCCGGCATTAAAAATCCCTACACAGTTATTTTTCCGGAGCGTCTGAAGCGTCTCATTCAAAATCGGCGCCATTGTCGGCCACGGAACATTTGTTCCGTATGTATTCAAATAAAAATCATAGCCGAAATAGGCAATATTCTTGAATACACCGCTCCATCCGTCAAGCCAACTGTGCCAGGAACGGTTGATTCCCTCATAGATACGGGAAGGTCCGTAGGAAATATTCAGCGGAGCCATCCACGGAATGAAATTATCCGGCATCCGTGCAGGTTTCTGTTTCGGTGCATAAAGATAAGTATTGTAAATCAATCCGGTCAACAGCATTTCCGGGTATTTTTTCGTAACACGTTCCGTAACATAACGGTAATAATCCAGATAAAGGGGAGTATTTCCTTTTTTTACGACATGGGCCGCGCGGTATTCTCCGATATGGGAAAGATCAATGGGGTTTGCCGTACAGTTTTTGCACGAACATGCAGTACCATCGCTGGGTGAAATGGAAATATGAACCGCTTTCTTTGATTCTGCCCACTTGATATATCGTTCTGAAATATCTTTCAGCAATTCCGGATTACTGATGCAAAGGGCAGCATTATGTATCGGTTCCATCCGTTTTCCGGCGCTGTTCGCCCAGAAAAAGTCCGGATGCTTTTTGAATGTATCAAACGCAGATTCAAACAGAGCACTCTTTTTCTTCGGATAAATATCTTCCCAGGAGTGGGAAAAAGCGATCCCCAAACTGCCGAATACCTGATCATGAACATTTCGCAAATTCGGCAATCTGTGGTAATTTCGCTGCATCCATTTCCGGTATTCTGGTGATCTCATCCAGACTTTCGGAATGTAGGTGATTCTTGCTTTGAATGCCGGAACATACGTAATATCCAAATCCGGAACAGTATAATCTTTTCCGAGGTTCGGAATATGCATTCCTTTATCAGAGGGCAGGATCCAGCGGATTCCCATGGTCCGGCTCAAAAAGCTGTAAACCGCATAAAGAGTTCCAAAACTGTATCCGCCGCTTTTCAGCTTGGCATCTTTGGCAACATCCCGACCGACAATATAGAGATTATTTCCCTTCGTCAGGATCCGATGTCCCTGATATTCCATTTTCCCGGTATCGATCCCGGCCTTGCGGCTGAGTTCGTTATCACCGACAACGATCATTTTCCCTTTTGCCGGAGTATAAACGATCGGCAAATCCAATCCGGTTGCTTTTTTAATGTGCAGCTGAAGTTCTTCCGATGCCTCATAAACAGATTCCGGCTGATCCTGCCCGACATAAATAGAACTGCCAGCAAGTTTGAAGTCAGCTGAGAGCTGCAAACTCATTAATAATGCTGTTGACAACATAAAATTTTTTACAATACTCATAATAAACTCCTGTTTTAAAATCCAAAGGCTGCCCCGTAACTTGTTCCGAACAACGGATACGGTGCCCAAAATTGTTTGTCCTGAAGTGTCCATCCACCGGTCGCCCAGTTCTTCAACAGAACCGCCTTGATTGAACCGACATGTCCGTCAACATAAAGAACGTTGCTATTCTGTCCATGACACGGTCCCAACGCATCTTCCAGATAATTTTTATCATTATAAGCGAGCATCGGTCTGTTATAGGCTCTGCTGGGATGATTTTCTGAAAAATGCATCATGCTGGAAGCATTGCCGACCATATTTTCCTTCAATCCTGTCCGGGGACTGACGGACATTACGTTAATCACACCGTTCAAGTGATAAGAATAATAAATCTGATTCCCTTCGTTATGAGTCCCGGCATAAGTGGCAACTGCCGGACAGGTGAGACTCCCGACATGAAGAGTTCCATCAATATACTCGATCTGCATGGCGGTTGTCGAACCTTCCCCCGGCATATACCGACCTAACATCACCGTAAAATTTTCTCCATGGGATGTATCATTCGTTCCATGTTCCATGTACGGCGTAAAATATCCCAGATTATCGTCACGGTAGACCGCACTGTAAATCCCGATCTGTTTCATGTTATTTGTACAACTTGAAACACGGGCTTTGTCTCTTGCCTGATTCAAAGCAGGCAGAAGCATTCCGGCTAAAATAGCAATGATCGCAATCACAACAAGCAATTCTATCAAAGTAAAAGGGCGGCACGTTCTCCAGTCAGAATTCTGTTCTGATCTCATTTTCAGTTCCTTTACATTTTTGAAAAGGCAGTATTTTATTTTATTTTATTTTACGATGAGGGTATACTTCAAACCATCGCTGATTTTAACAGGTCTCAGTTTGATCTGGAAACCGGAAGCAAGAGTAGTTATAATAACATAACATTCCTGACTGCTCTTGATCACACAATCAGAGGCTCCGGTAGCTGAGAATTTCAATTCAAATCCGGCAACTTTTTTGGAAAACCATTCATATTTATTCCGCTGCAGCAAAGTAATTTCTTCGCCGTTAAGATTGATTTTTTTATAGTCCCGGCTCAAACTTATCTGACAATATGCCTGTTTCGGATTCTTTCCGGAAACGCTTTTCCAGGAAACAGAAGCATCAAATACTCCGGGAGAGGACTGTTTGACAACTTTCAGCATATTCAGATCTTCATTGTTCTTCAGTTTCCGGTTGAGAGTATAAGTCCACTCTTTTCCTTTCACATTTTTCATTTCCGGATATTTATTGTTCCATCCGTCTGTTGTCAGCATCACTTCACCGAAGAGCATGGGATAATCTTTGGAAATAATGGAAATGCCGCCTGTTTCAAGCAGATAAACATCCGTCTTCCCGACTTTTACACATTCCCGTCCAGCAAACACTGATGCAACTGCGATGACTGCAGTCAATGCCAACACTTTTTTACCGCACTGATAAAACCAATCTTCATTTTCTCTCTCCTGTTTTAATTGTTGAAATTATTATGTACTACATATTATAACATAAAGATTTGAAACTGTCAACCCCTTTTTTTGTTTTTTTTTCATTTTTTTGAAGATGCTGCAAAACTTAACGCTGTCATGCTGTCGATTATGCGGGTATTGAATTACTCCAATTTTTACTGTCGGTCAGAGAACTTCCGTAAATATGCGTGTTTATCCGTAAAAGATAGGAGATTCTGCGGAATATTGAGTTTTCAACAGCCCCCAAAACCAAGGAAAGCTTTGCAAACCTCCTTTTTTTATTCAAATATCATTGAAATTTTCAGAAAACCCGTTATATTACAGAAATAAACTGTCAGGAGGTTTTTTTATGATAAAAATCGGAGTTGTCGGTTGCGGACTTCAAGCAGCAACTATCGCAAGTTATGTCGGTGTTTACGGAGATGAATATGAAGTTGTTGCCGTAGCAGATATGAATATTGCCAATGCAAAATCACGTTTGGCAGAGAAAAAAGTTCATGTTTCTGCAGATTGTAAATTCTATGCTGATGTGGATGAATTCATTGCCGCAAAACCGCCGGTGGACGGAATCATCATTGGAACATTCTGTACCTATCATACAGAAACCGCCTGTAAACTGGAACAGCTCGGAGTTCCCCTTTACATTGAAAAGCCTGTTGCCATCAATCTGGAACAGTTGAAACAGCTTTATAACACATTTAAAAATTCTTCAACGCCTATCGAAGTTTCCCTGCCCATGCGTTTATGTCCGCTGACCCGGCGGGCAAAATCTCTCATTGATGCAGGCCTGCTTGGAAAAGTTCATCAGGTCGTCGGTTATGAAGATACTCACGGAGAAATCTACTTTTCCACCTGGTTCCGTGATGCGGAAAAAACAGGCGGCATGTTTATGCAGAAAGCCGTTCATGATATTGATTATCTCTTCTATCTGACCGGATGCAACCCCGTAGAAGTCTGTGCAATGCGGGCGAAATCCTATTATCAGGGGGATAAACCCTACGACATGACCTGCGGAGAATGTCCGGATAAAATGACCTGCCCCGAAGGTCCTATGACTCAATTCAAGGAAATGGGCAGATACGAAAACGTCTGCGAAGCCATCGAAAAGAATTCCATGCGGATGAATCCCGATGGTAAAGTCGGAACTAAAAAGTTCTGTGTTTTCTCCAAAGATATTGCCATCGAAGATATCGGAGAATGTATTTTCCGTATGGAATCCGGCGCACATGTTACCCATACCCAGAACTTCATTGCCAAAGCCTACGCCTGCCGTCGCGGCGCAAGAATCTGCGGAAGTCTGGCAACATTGGAAATCGACTTCAATAACAGCACTCTTGCACTTTATCACCACAGAAATAATTCCGTGGAACGCTATACAGTTGATCAGGGAAAACTCAGTCATTACGGAGGAGACCGGGAATTGATCTATGATTATATTCAGACGATCAAAACCGGAAAACGCGCCCGTACCGACTTGATCGCCGGAAACGGTGTCATGAGCACCCTTGCTTGTATCTGTGCAAGAGAATCCGCTGATTCAGCGAAATTCATAAAGATAGAGCTGTAATACCATGAATCAGGAGCAGGATATGACGGGTAAAAAAATGCGATCCTGCTCTTTTTCTTTTCAGCTGATTGGCTTGACAGCTCTCTCAGAATTGCTTTATCTGCTGCTGATTTATCTGTTATCGCTTGCAGGTGTACGTTGTTTATGGTTTTCAGCGGCACTGATGGTTATAATTTTCCCGCCTGCAATCGCCATAATACCATACCGTTTTCTCCGGAAGAAACAACCGGAATCAACGGATAAAAAAGTCATCATCACAACACTCTCGGTCGGATTCTTTCTGGGAATCGTTTTATATCCATGCGGACTTTACCTGCTCAACGATCATCCCATAAAAGATACCTGGATATTGATTGTTGTCTCTGTTTTCCGTTATTTTTTCAACACCGGATTATTTTTCAGTTCCTACAACCTGTTCAACCGGGAAGAAAACCGCTGGCTGTATCTGATGTTCGGACTCTGGTACCTTGATTTTATGATTTACTGGCTGCTGACGCTAATTATGTTGCTCTATTACCACTAAAGGTTGTTCCTTGAGGAGGGGAAAAAGCCCTTTTGAGATGGTTTGCTTAAAGTCAAGCCGATTTTGAAATATTTTGATAATTTTTATCAAATTCTTTATCGGCTGTGACCATTCCCCGGAGAATCAATAACATCTTTCTCATCACAGCA
>JAFVTF010000017.1 GCA_017503375.1 Lentisphaeria bacterium
CGATTTTTACATCGTAAAAATCGGAATGCCGCAAAAAGGTTTGGAAAAAAGGGGTGGAGTTTGAGGAGGGGAAAAAGGACCTTTCCTCAAAAGGGCTTTTTCCCCTCCTCAAGTAACAACCTTTATTGGGAACAGAGCTTTTCTTAAAATCAGATCGTAACTTCTGAATCTTCTTCGCTGGACTTGTAAATTGCATCCAGAATTTCCATCAGGATCACGCCCTGTTCACCGGTGGCGGGAACGTCTCCCTTGCCCTGAACTGCGGCAACAAATTTTTCCAACTGAAGGACAAAACGGTCCTGATCACGTTTGAAGAACAATTCGGTATCTGCAATCATGCCGTCGACTTCTGTACGGAGGATCGTCTTGGTTCCACCGATCTTCACGCCGCCTTTGTCTCCGAGCAATTCCACATAGGATTCTTCTTCAGAGTTGCATGCCCATGCAACTTCAAAGGAAAGGGTTGCCTTGCTTCCAAAACGGATCAAGCCGGCAGCATAATCATCCACATCAAAAACACCATCATAGTTCGGGGGACCAGCCCACATACTGATATAGTGGTAATCTCTCATCTTGGAACCGAATTTTGAATAAGTCTTCGCGCTGACTTTTGTGGGATTCCAGAGACCGGCTGCCCAGCAGGAAAGGTCAAGAAAATGAACTGCAAGGTCGATCAGACCTCCGCCGCCGGATTTTTCTTTCGTGGTAAACCATCCTCCCAAACCGGGAATTCCGCGACGACGAATCATTCTCACACGAATCTGGTAGATTTCGCCCAGTTTTCCATCTTCAACAGCTTTGCGGACAACCTGAGCTTCCGGAGTCTGACGCCAGACCATACCCATCTGCAGAACTTTGCCGGACGCATCGCGGGCTGCAAGAATATCGCGTCCGAGATTTGCATTCATAGTCATAGGCTTTTCAAGCATGACATGTTTTCCGGCCTTGAACGCATCAATGGCAATCGGTGCATGCATACAGTTCGGCACACAAACGCTTACTGCATCGATTTCAGGATCGGCAAGCAGATCATGATAATTTTCATAAGTTTTTGCCACATTATGACGGGCGGCTTTTTCTTTCAGTTTTTCCGACAGAATATCACACATTGCGACGACTTCCGCATCGGCGACCTTTGCATAAGAATCCGCATGGACAGAACCGATTGAACCGCAACCGATGATCCCAATTCTGACTTTACTCATTTTATCTTCCTTTATTTTACTGCTTATATATCACATATAAGCTCCAGCCATAATATAACAGTAATGCAGATAAAGGCAAGTCCGGCAAAGAAAAAAAAGTTATTTTCTGATTTCTTGATATATATTCACTAATGGAACGTAAAATTTGATAAACAGAAGAGGTAATTTCAAGAGTCCGGCAAAATTTGGCTGAAAAGAGATTGCTGATGAGATGGAAATGGTAGTTTGAGCGTGGTTACTCAGCTTGTTCTCCATCGCTTCCGTGAAGGAGGGCAAGTAACCGCGGAAAACGTTCTATTTTCAAATCACCGCAAGATTTTTCAGACATTTTTGATGACTTTTAAAATTGCCTCGATGATTCGAGCAAAAATATTCTGATAAAGATGATAAATCTTCTTCCAGGGAACGTATATACTGATGAATACAAAAAAACATTAACCAGCAATCATATAAGGAAAAATCACTATGGACAATGCAGTTGTTATCGCAAAAGTAGATCATGAAAGACTCTTCGGCAATGGTGTGGATCTCTTCAAAAACTATTACGCCGTTCTCGGGATCAAAAATATTCTGGATAGCATCGGAGCAAGAACCAGCAACGATACAGACTGGTTCCGTGCTATCGCTGAATATCTGACAACCCAGGAACTTTCCAATCTTTATGATAAAATTCTTCCATCCCAGAAACGTCAGGAACTGGCATCATCACGCAATCACAGAACCCCGCCGGAAATTGAAGAAGATGATCCGGACGACATTCTCTGCTACCTGAGCAAAAATGTGGTCTACCGTAAAAAAATGTGGTGCGGTTTGAGTAAAATTTTCCAGAAACGTCTGGAGGAATACAAGGCAGCACTTGAGCAGCCGGACCGCCCGCAATCAGCTGTGGAAAGCAGATTCGTTGAAATGAAGAACCTTTTTGAACTCAGCGAAAAAGAAAATCATATCCTCATGGCAGTATTCCTCTCACAGACCCGCGGTGTGGAATATGGTGACTTTGATATCAACAGATTCCGTTCCGGGGAAAAAGTCAGCGCGCTTGCCAGAATCCTCGGCATTCTTGATGTGGAAGCTGCTGAACTGCTTGAGGATAACAACAATATCAGAAAATATGGTCTGATTGATGAAGATCTTGATCTGGACCGTACTTTCCTCTCCTATCTTTCCGGCATCAGTTCCCAGCCTCTGGCTGAACGGTTCTGGACCAGGTTCGACGGAGAAGTCCTTCCCTGGGATTTCCACGGAAAACTCGCGGAAAAGAATGGCGAGATCCTGAAAAAAATGATCGATGCCAAAAAGGAAAATACAGGTCTTTCCGTGTTGCTGTACGGGGTTCCCGGTTCCGGAAAAACCAGTTTTGCAGCAAGTCTTGCCGCCGATATGGGAAAACAGCTTTATTTCATTGCTCAGCATGATGAAAACCACCGTCAGATGAGTTACAGTCCGGCATTCCGTTATGCAGCTTTGGCTGTCGCTCAAAAACAGCTCGATCCGAAGAAGAGTATTCTGGTTGTGGACGAATGTGATAAGCTCGTTGAAAATACAAGTCTCGGCGGAGGTTTCTTTGCAAAAATCTTCGGAGACGATATTGCAGGCGCAAGAGATGGAGAAAGCAAAGGTCAGCTGAACTCTGTCATTGACAACAATATCCATACTGTTCTGTGGATCTGCAACAGTCAGCAGGAAGCAATCGACCCAAGCAGCCGCCGCCGTTTCGATTACAATATTTTCTTTGATAAACTTTCCACAACTGCACGCAGTTACATCTGGAAAAATTCTCTGAAATATTATGATTGCGAAGGAAAACTTGATGATCTGTTCATTGAACGTATCAGCAGCCGTTATCCGGTCAACCCCGGCGGGATCTCTGTCGCAGTCAAAAATGCGGCTTCTCTCTGCAAACACAACCCCTCTCTGAAATTTGAAGAAGAGGTCCTGACATTCCTCAAGGCTCACTGTACCCTTCTTGGAATCCAGGAATCTCCGGAAGAGATGCTGGAACCTGCAAGAGATTATTCTCTGGACGGCTTGAACATCCGCAGCGGAATCAAACTGCCGCGTCTGATCGATGCCTGCAAGAACTTTCTGAAGAACAGCGACAACTTCAGCGAAAACCGCGATCAGCCCAGAATGAACCTGCTGCTCTTCGGGGTGCCGGGCGCCGGAAAAACGGAATTTGTCAAATATCTGGCAAAGAAACTGAAAAAGAAACTCTGCGTCAAAAATGCAAGCGATCTTCTCGATAAATATGTCGGCGGAACGGAACAGCGAATCGCCGCCGCTTTCGCGGAAGCAGAAATGAACAAGGAAATTCTTTTCATTGATGAAGGAGATTCCCTTCTCGGAGCCCGTGAAGGCGCAATCCGTTCCTGGGAAGTCAGTCAGGTCAATACTCTCCTCTCCGAGATGGAACGTTTCCGTGGGATCTTTATCGTTGGCACAAACCTGATTCAGAAATTGGACCAGGCGGCTCTCCGCAGATTCAGTTTCCGTCTGCATTTCGATTATCTCAACGATGAAGGCAAAGAAATCTTTTACAATACCTATTTTGTAAAACCGATGAATCTGCCCAAACTCAACGAGGAGGAAAAGCAGAAGCTCTTTGCGATCAACTCCATGACTCCCAGCGATTTCAGAAATGTCCGCCAGCAGTTCTATTATCTTGACGATGAAAAACTGAGCAACAATGAAATCATTGAAGCTCTGGAAACAGAGATCACAAGCAAGACCTCCGGCACAAGCTATAAAGGTCTGGGCAGTGTTGTCAACAAAATGGGATTCTGAAGCAATCCCTCAGACTGCCATTTCCATCTCCTCAGCAATCTCATTTCAGTCAAATTTTGCCGGACTTTTGAAATTACCTCTAGAGGCAATTTCAAAAGTCTTCAAAAATGTCTGAAAATTTTTGCAGAGATCTGAAAATGGAGCGTTTTCGGCTTGTCCTCCGGAGTTTTAACGAAGGAGGATGGAAAGCCACGCTCAAACTGCCATTTCCCTCTCCTCAGCAATCTCATTTCAGTCAAATTTTGCCGGACTTTTGAAATTACCTCTCTAAAATATGAAATTTTTGTGTAATCCCCTGTAAAAAAACAGGTAAAAAATGTTTTTTCGCTTGACAAATATTGAACAATATGCTATATTTAATTCAAATTGTTTAGTATTTGTGCGGTTGAGGGATATATGGAAGTCGGGCAATTAAAACAAGATGTAATTATGGAAACAGTAAGGCAATGGATTCTTTCCGGGAAATATAAACCGGGAGAGAAATTGCCGACGGATATAGAATTGGCGAATCACTTTTCAGTGAATCGCAGAACCGTTGCGGTCGGTTTGAACCGGTTGGCAGAAGAAAGTCTGCTGGACCGGGCACCGAAACGCGGAACTGTTGTGAAACGTCAGAATTCGATTCTGCGGACAAATGCCGTTGCACTGATTACAGCTTCCAAAGGGGAATTGTATACCCATTTTTTAACCAGAATCAATCAGAATCTTCTGGAAAATGACCTTTATCCGGTTCTGATGGATGAAAAGCTGATCAATAATTATGATGCAGTTATCAAATTCATGCGTCAGATGGTGAAAAAAACTTATCCTTACGGCAGTCTGATTCTCGGGGATCATATTCCCTATGAAGAACTGAAAAGAGCACCATTCTGTTTTTTCAAAACCGTTTTTCTGTGGCGGTATCATTATTATGAAGAACTTCCCAATGCAAAATATGTTCTGCTTGATTATGAGAATCTCGGAAAGCAGGTCGTGGAATATTTTGCGGAACGTAATGTTAAAAGGATTCTTTTTCCGGCGATTCCGGAAATTGTATATAAGGGAGCCTGGTCATCATTGCAGGTTACTGTTCTGGAACATATTCTGAAATATGCGGCAGAAGAAGGAATTGAAGTGGATGATTCCCTTTTCTGGAGGATGCACAGCGGCGCACCGGCGAATGTTGTTTTGCCGATGGCTGTTGAAGGCTCCAAGGTGAAAACCGGTATTTTTACGTGGTCGGATTCTGATTTCTGCAGAAAGATTTATCCGGTTTTGGAAGAGATGGGAAAAGAACCGGAAAACGACTTTTCCATACTTGGAAATTTCAATACATCCTATTCAGAAAAATTCAATTTGGATTCTTTTGACCATCAGGTAGAAGAAATAGCTGATATCGGAGTTAAGGTTTTGACGGATGAGATCAAAGAAGATAAAATTCTTGTGCCGCCGAAACTTATCGTCCGCAATAAAAAATAAAAACTGAAAAGAAAGGATTTTAAGTATGAAAATGTTGGCAATCGCTGCTGTTGCTGTAATGGTTTCTGCAGTTTTCGCGCAGGACAACTCTAAAGTTGTGTTCAAAGAAGATTTTGAAAAGGCAAAAGTCAGTTCACAGGGAAAACTTGTGATTCCGGCATGGTATTCACCCAGTAAGCTGAAAGAACATTGCGAAGTTACGATCACCCGGAAAAAACTGGATGTTTTTGCCGGAAAATTTGCTTGCAAGTATTCCAATATGAATGACAAACAGCAGATTTACATGCTTCATGAAACCGGTGTGATCAATGTTGATCCCGCAAAGCAGAAGATCGAAGTTTCTGTTCAGGCAAAAGGAACCGGATATTTTCTGATTGCTCTTGTGTTTTATGCCGATGGAAAATTCCTCCGTTCTGCAGGAATTGCTCCTATTGCCGGAAAACAGGCTCTTCCCTCAAAGAAAAAACCGTTTGCTGACGCAGATTGGACAACTTGCTATGGTCAGATTGCCAAGATCCCCGCAGATGCAAAAAATTGTAAAGTGGCAATCTTTGTGATGCCGAAATCTGAAATTTATCTTGACGATATCGAAGTCAAGCTTGTTCAGAAATGATTTTTGTATATTCTGTCCGGCAGACGATTGCCGGACAGGGTTGATTTCAGAAGTTTGCGATCATTTTCGGAGACTTTTGAAATCAACGGAAAACAAAAAAAATAAAATAAGGAGTTGCTGATATGAAGCGAATCTCTGCTTTCGTATTGTGCTGTATGGTGTTGAGCCTTTTTGCTGATGTTACTGTCACTCAAAAAGGGGAAAACATTATTCTGAAAAATGAGTTTCTTGAAGCGGAAATCATTCCTGCCGGAGGCCGTATTACCCGTTTGGTCAACAAGATCAACGGAAAAGAAATGACATGGAATCATAACAGCGGCGGTGCATCTAAAGATAATCTGATTCCCGGTTATGTGAAATTCGCAAATCTCAAACATAAGCTGCAAATTGTGAAAAATACTCCGCTGCAGGCAGTTGTGAAAACAAGTATCCGCGGAACAGATGCATTTTCTTTCATTGAACTGACCAAAACTTATACTCTTTCCAAACAGAATGCCAGATTGGATATTCAGGTGGATTTGAAAAATACTCCGGAAAGTATGGCTGAAACGGAGCTTGCTTATAAATCGCATAACTTTTACGGCGTTCCCAATGGGAAAAATATGGTTTTTATTCCCATGTCGGATGGAATCAAGAAATTTTATCCCAATGAAAAAGAAAATTCCAAATACAACAATGTACCTTCCCGCGGCTGGATCGGAGCTGTTTCCAATGGTACCGGTGTGGTTTCCCTTTATGATCTTTCTTATGGTGATATCTCCTACTCCTGGTATTGCGGAGAAAAAATTCCGGTTCACACAATTGAATGGCAGCTGAAAGCGATCCCTGTTCCTGCGGGAGAAGTTCTCTCTATCAAACATTCTGTTGCTTTGACCAATGGTTTGGATGGGATTTCCGGAGCAGGGGAAGCCGCTGCCGGACATATTGTTGTTTCTCAGAAATTTGATGCCGGAAAACCGGTGAATTTCAAAGTCCGTCTGTTCGGATTAAAAAAGCAGAATGTCAAACTGGTTGTAAAACTTGCGAATGCAAAGAAGGAACTGAATTGTCAGCTTAATCCCGGAGAGGTCACGGAACAGGCTGTAACATTCTCCTCTATTCCTGCAGGAACAAAATTTATCACCTGCGATATTCTGGATGAAAAAGGAAAAAAACTGTTTGATCTTTATGAAAAAGTTCAGATCGGAAATGAAGTCACTCCGGCAGAAATGGCAGATTATCCGGCAAGAAAGAAGATAGCTGCAAATGCGGATCTCTGGGAAATGCCGATGGATTGGAGTAAAGTTGAACGGGATTCCCTGTTCCGCTGGGGACGCGGTTCCGCTTATAAGACAATGGATACTCTGGTTTTGATGCCGACAATGGGTGCGCGCGATGCAGTCGAACTGTTCCGCCGTACAGATATGAAGGTTGCATTCCCGACGATTTTCCCGGGAAGTTATCAGATGGCATGGCGTGAAAAAGTCCGCCGTCCGGGTGAAACCGGAATTGATACACTTAAAGATTATGTCAAGAAAATATACGATCTTTACATTATCGGCGGTAGTTATTATGCATCCGGAGATACTCATTTGAGCTGGAACAAGTTCCCGCAATCAACGAAAACCGGAATCCTGAACGCTGTCCGCAACGGAGCTTCTCTGATTTACGTCAATCCGGATGGTTTGGATGCCAATATCAATTCTGTTTTCAAGAACCTGGATCAAGGGGAAACAGCGAAGAAAGTTCTTTCTTCCATGGATTTGACTGCTGCTCCTGTTTTTGATAAAACGGTGATCCATTTTGCAAAATATGGAAAGGGAAAGATTTTTGTCATTAAATTTCCGACAGCGAAAGCATATCTGACGCCCGGCATGAAACAGTGGGCAACCGGATATGATATGTTCCTCAAGCATCGTTACGACTATCAGGATTATCAGTTTGCTGTGCTTGCAAAACTGGTACAGTATCTTTCCGGAGCACCGGAAAAACCTGCAGTCAGCTTTACCGCATTTGAACAGAACGGTGTTTTGAAGTACAATAAAACAGCCAATGTTGCCAAAATTCAATATGCAGTTTATAACCGTTACGGTGATGAACTTGCCGAAGGAACGATTCCGGCAAACGGTTCAATTTCCATTCCTGCATTGCCTGCGGGAGAAAACCGGATCAAAGTTTCCGCGTTGGATAAGAATGGAAAAGTGGTTGATTTTGCGTTCAAAACACTTGTCAATCCGGCAAAATCTGTTATCCGTGATGTGAAATGGGCAAAACTTCCGATTCATGCCGGAGACCTTGCAAAGGGGGAAATCAAATATTCCGGTACATTGCCTGCCGGAACTGCTGTTCAGGTGGAAATCAAAGATATCATGGGACGTCTGCTTTACAGCGGAACCGGAGAAAAATTTGTATTTGATACAAAAAAGTCTCTTGTTCTTGCACATGAGCTTACCGCAAAACTGGTGAAGAATGGTGTGGTTCAGGAAATCTTCCGCAAGAATTTCAACGTTGTCGGTGCCGGACAGGAAAATTATTATCCCGCAATGCTCTGGCATGATCTCAGTTCCGTTTCTGATTACAATGCACAGCATTACATGAATCTTTCTGCGAAATTCGGATTCTCGCTTTTGTATGGCGGCTATCCCAATGCCGGAGCGATCAAGCCGCTGCAGTATTCGCCGATCGAAGTTTCAGCCAATACTTTTGCCGGACTTTCTGCATGTCTTCGTGCTCAGAGTGTTCTCGGCTTGCGGAATCTTCCGAAAGAACAGAAGATCCGGAAACCCTGTCTGAATGATCCTGCGATCGCTCCCCGTCAGAAAGCATTTGTCAAATTCGCATTGAATTTGCAGAAGAACTTCGGAAGCGAACGCTATTTCAATATGGGCGACGAAATGAGTATCACCTGGTACACAACCCCGGTGGATGTCTGTTTCTCCAAATATTGTCTGCCGAAATTCCGGGAATTCCTCAAAACAATTTATCCCTCTCTTGAGGCTCTCAACAAACATTGGGAAACAGAGTTCAAAACATGGGATTCCGTCATGCCCATGACCTACGAAGAAGTTCTGACAAGAGAAAATGCCGCTCCATGGAGTACTCACCGTGAATTTATGGACAGACTTTTCGCCGACAACGTCAATATGCAGGCAGATGTTATCCGTGAAGTCTTCCCGAACGGCTATTACGGTCCCACCGGACTGGAAGGAAAACCCTACGTTTACGGCGGCGGAACCAACTTTGAACACATGCGGAAACTGACCATGCTTTCTGCTTACGGTGATGCGCGAATTCCGCTTTCCTTCAACCGGAATCAGCGGATCATCATGAGTTATCGCGGTTACAAGCGGACTGAACTTTCACAGTTCATCAACTACTGGGAAGGTCTGTTCACTGGTGAACGCGGTGCAAACCATTGGTATACGTGGAGTTTCTTCCAGCCGGATCACACTCCTGCTGAAAAACGGAATTTTTATACCAAACTCATCTGGGAACTCCGTTCCGGACTTGCCGCTTTGCTTGTGAACTCTGAAAAGGTCACGGACGAAGCCGCAATCCTTTACTCCCATCCGTCCACCCGCTCCAACTTCCTCAAGGAAGATAAAATGGATGTTTATGAAAACCTGCACTCATTTGCGCGTTATTTTGAAGACCGTGCTATGGGGTACCGTTTCATCCTGCCGGAAGATTTGACAAACGGAACCCTCAATAAATTCAAAGTTCTGGTCCTGCCGGAAGCAACGGCAATTTCCAAAAAGCAGGCGCAGATGATCCGGGATTTTGTCAATAAAGGCGGAATCGTTGTGGCTGACTATGAAACTGCTCTGGAAGATGAATGGAACGTGCCGCAGTCCAAAGGAATGTTGGACGATATGTTCGGAATCCGTCAGCGTTCCACGGGACTTTTCAATGTGGAACCCACAAAACAGCTTGATATCCGGAAATGCGGAAAAATCAAAGTTGTCAAAGGGAAAGCAAAATATGTTTTCAAAGATGCTTTGAACCGGGAATATCCTGTCTGCATTGTCAATCAGTTCGGAAAAGGACGTACCGTTTACCTCAATTTCCGGTTTGATTATGCGAAACAGAGAACCTTTGAAAATGATTCTCTGCGTCTGCTGCTGGATTCCTGTTTGAATTTCAAATCCCGTTACACACCGCTTATGAAGATGGATGGCAAACCCGCCGGACGGATCATGACCACATTTTATAAGAACGGAAAAAATACTTACATCGGACTTCTTCCGGAACTGCCCCGCGGCAACTGGACAAAGGCAAAGCCCGCTGATCTGAAGAAATTTGCATTCAAAGCCAGGTTCACTCTTCCGGGAAAAGGACATCTTTACAATGCCAGAACCGGAAAGTATTATGGAACGGCATCTGTTCAGACTCTGGATATGATTCCGGCTCATGCCATGCAGCTTTCTCTCCTGCCGTACAAGGTGAACGGACTTGATATTGCTGCGGAAAAAACTGTTAAAGCAGGAGAGACCGCAAAGATTTCTGTCACATTGAAGACCTCTGCCGGAACTGCCGGACATCATGTCTTCCACATGACGGTCAAGACCCCGGATGGCGAAAACCCGTGGTATTTCCGTCAGACGAAAGAATCTATGAATGGTAAAACTGTATTCGAGCTTCCGTTTGCAATGAATTCTGTTGCTGGAATTTATGAGGTTACAGTGAAAGATGCTGCAACCGGAACAAGTAAGACTGTCAAGATCAACTGCAAAAAATAATTTTAGTATAACAACGAAATAAAATATAACTTTGGAGGGCTTTACAATGAAAGAAAATCGGAAGCAAGGTATCTTGAGGATTTTTACTCTGATCGAACTGCTTGTTGTTATCGCAATCATCGCAATTCTTGCCGGCATGCTGCTCCCGGCATTAAACACATCAAGACAAAAAGCTGTTGCTATACAATGTATGGGCAATATCAAACAGCTTAATTTCTGTTTCAGACAGTATGGCGATGATAACAATGACTATAAAGTTCCAGCATACAGCAGTTTGCTGAGTGCAACCTGGTATGTTATTCTGGGACCATATCTGAATAACGCAAATATCAATCTTCCGAAACAGACAATTCTGGAATGTCCTCCAAGAACAGCAAAATTCAGTGCCGATACGGGATATACACTGAATGGCACCGGAGAAAATAATGATGGATTTGTGAAACTTACATATTTCAAGAGTCACAGTAAAGCTTTCACATTTGCATGCCGCGGCAATATCACTGGCGGATCCTATAAATTGATCAACCATAAATCCTATTACGGCGTATGGCGTGACGGTGACGGAAGATATATCCATGGAAGATCGACCGGATGCAACTGGGGCTTTATGGATGGGCATGGAGAATCTCATTATATTGAGGCAATGGACGGTGTCCCCGGATATTTGGGGGCAGGAACAGCCTCAAATGTTCCGTGGGGTACAATCTTTGCAAAAACAGGTACTTATTACGGTTGGTAATAATCATAAAAAGGCACGATTGATCTTATGATTCTCAAACATACACCGCAGATTCCTGCTGTCAGAGCGGAATCTGAAAATATTATTGTACTTGAAAATGACTTTTTTACGGTTCGACATGATAAAAAAGCCGGAGGGACACCCGTCTCTCTGATCTTCAAAAACGGGTCCGGAAACAACTTTCTGGAAAAACCGGTTTCTGCACATGTTACATTGAAGAAAGATAACAGAATCATTTTCTTCCGGCAGAGCTGTGGAACCGCTGAAACATTCTCTCACACTGTGTCAGAGGACGGCGTGAAGATTTTTACAGAGGGCATTTTTTCCGATGAAGAGGGAAATACGATCCCTGTCCGTTATAAGCAGACGTTTTTTTATCAGGCTTGGGGAAGAGTAAACGTCTCTTTGCAGATCATCATCGAAAAACAGATCGATACGGTTTATGAAATCAGTACTTGCGGATTTTATGTGCCGGAAAAAGTCGATACTCTCGGCGTGCGTCCCGGATGTCCTCCGCCTCCGCCGGATGAATTTTTCCAGCAGGTGGAATCCCCGCTGCAATGGTTTGATTTGAATCGGAAACGTTCTTACACTCAGCAATACAGTGCTCAGTTCCGTATGATGCCATCCTATTTCACTCTTTTTGAAAAAGGCGGGGAAGGTTTTGAATTCTGGCGCGAAGATTGCGGAACATCATGGGATCGTCCGTTCGGATTGAACCCCGGAAGCGGAGTGTTTCTTGATGATTCAAAACGTCTCAAGTCCGGAGTCAAACATATTCGTGTGGAACCTTTTGATTCCTGGGAATATCCGCGCTCTTTCCAGCCGGGAACTGAGACATTCAATTACACTCTGGGGCTGCCTTTCATTAAAAAACAGGATGATGCACGAACCGCTATTTTCCACATTGCAATCACCTCCCGCACCTGGCCCGACAGAAAACGGATGAAAGAACTGGCAGAATCCGGAATCAAACTGATCCGGCTTCATGATGATAATACGTTTCTGAATCCTTCCTGGCGCGATTGTTATTATCCGCCCTACGATGAAGAAAACATGAAGAAAATGGATGAGGTGATCGGGTATGCTCATGAATTCGGAATCAAGATCATTCCTTATTTCTCTTTGAAAGAGTTTCATCCGGATTGTCCGGAATATCCGGAAAATGCCCATCAGTGGAAACGCTGGACACACAGCGACGGCAGAATTCTTGCTGAGAATGGCCCCTACGGCGGATATATGTGCATGAAAAGCGGCTGGCTTGAATTCCTGAAAGGAACCATCAAACGGGTTCTGGAACGGCATAAATTTGACGGCGTCTATTACGATCATCTTTGGTTCCGTTACTGCCGTCATCCGGAACACGCCAATGGTCATTGGCATAATGATGCGGATGAGATTCTGGATTTTCTGTTCTGGAGCCGTCAATGTGTCGGCAAAGACGGAGTTATTTTCCTTCATACTTCAGCATGTCCCACAATCATCGGGGAAAATCTTTCTGATTTGATTTTTATCGGGGAAGATATGCCGTATGCTCAACCTTTACCGGATACCTATCCGCCGGATATGGATTTTATGCCTGTTACCCCCAGAAACTGGGTTCCCGCCGGAGCGCATTGGAATAATGAGTTTAAAGAATCCATGATGCTTGCCTGTTTGAAACATTGTCCCGGCGGACCTCATGCCGGAAATGAGTTCATGCTGGCGATGGCATCAATTTTCAAAGAATTCCGGTTAAATGAAATACATTTTCACAGCAGACTGGAATTTTCAGAAAACAAGGTTTATATTAACGTTTATTCAGATTGTGAGCGTGTGGTTCTGTTCTGTGCCAATCTTTCAAAATCGACAGAGAATATCACATTGAAGCTGCCCGCAGAGGTTTCAGGTGAAAATCTGAATGCAGTACAAAGGATTCAGGATATAAAAATCCTTGATCATTCCTGCGATTTCGTAGAATTTGAATTGGAATTACAGGCGGAAAATGCCGGAGTGATTGAATTGAAAAGGAGCTGAAAATGATTTTTTCAGATGTGATTGAACGTTTTGAAAAAAGTGAACATTTCCGGGTGGTCGGATTCGGGGCATCCAATACGGAGCGTTATATGCCGTGTATGCACTGGCTGGATGTTCTTGAAGTTGGTTTGCGCCGGAGATTCGGACGGAAATTTCAGGTGATCGATTCCGGAATCAGCGGGAACAATACCCGTGAAGCACTGGAACGTTTCGACCGCGATGTTGCCTTTTTCCAGCCTGCACTTGTTATTGTGACTCTCGGCGGAAATGATTGCGATCAGCGTCCGGAAAAACATGTTGCGGAGCCGGAGTACCGGGCAAATATGGAAGAGATTGCGGACCGTATCAAAAAGTTGGGCGCGATCCCTGTATTTCAGACCTATTACAAGATGGATCTGGAGGCAATGGAACCGAATCTTGCAAGAGATTTTGTTCATAACATGGAAATCGTGCGGGATCTTGCGGCAAAAAATCATTGGCATCTGGTAGATCATTATAAAGTGTTTGATCAGGTGGACCCGCTGGTTCACCGTTACAAACTGATGCTGAATCCCATGCATACCAATGAAGAAGGCAACCTTCTGATGGGGGTTGAACTGCTGCGGCACTTTGATATTGATCCGGAAACGATCGTTCATCCGGAAAAATTGCTGCCTGCCGTACGTTTGAGAAAATCTTTGAATTGAAGAATGACGATTATGGACAGACGGGATTTTTTGAAAAAGACAGTCACCCTTTCTGCATTGGGAGCTGTATCAACGTTCGCTGCCCCTTTTGAAGCGTCTTCAAACAGGAAAAAAGATTCCATGACAAAACAGTATCTCGTATTGCCGGATTATCCGATTATTGATGCCCACATGCATCCGTATCTTGCAAGTGACCGGAATTTTGCGTATCATGTACCGGAAAATTATGATGAATTTTTCTCCGTTCAGGCTAGTGCCGGAATTCAATTTTCCTGCGGCTCCTTTAATATTTACAATGGAGCAAAGGATTTGGAAAAATTGCGGGAATGTAACCGGAGAGTTCTGGAAACACAGCAGAAATATCCGGAACAATATTATCCGGGTGTCAATGTTTCTCCATTGTTTCCGGAGGAATCATGCCGGGAAATTGAAAAATTTCACAAGATGGGATTCTGCTGGGTCGGTGAATTGGCATGGTATTTCATGGGATATGAAAAATACAATCTTCCGGGAATGAAACAGATCCTTGATTTAGCCGGAGATCTTGATATGCCGGTTTGTCTGCATCCTTCCACTTTGGAAGATTTGGATTCGCTTCTTTCTTCGTTCCGGAAGACGAAAATGGTGATCGCTCATCCGGAAAGCCCCTGGGGAATCAGTGCAATGTATCAGTTCGCTGCAAAACATGACAATATGCTGCTTGATCTTTCCGGTTCCGGTCTGTTCCGTATGGGAATGCTGCGGAAAGGGGTTGATGTCATGGGCTCAGAACGGATTCTTTTCGGAACGGATTATCCCATCTGTAATCCGGCAATGAATGTCGCCGGAGTTCTGTTTGAAAATCTCACGGAGAAGGAGAAGAAACATATTCTTCATGATAATTTCCTCCGCTTAATCGGAAAGAATATCGGTTGAAAATCTTTCCCCGCAGAGGGAACAGAGCCAAAGACATTTTTCCTGACACATTTTGGTGTGCCGTCTCTGATTTTTCTGTTCCTTTTTTGATACAGTAATTCGGAGCAGAGAATTGTGATCTGTTGTTTTTACGGAGGAATCTGAATTTCTCCGTATTTTTTTCGACTTATATTGACTTTCAAATATTTTCTATTATATTTCTGATGGAACTGCAAGTATGAGGAGGTATCATTTTTATGGATAAGAAAAATAATGCAGAAATACCGGATCGTCCATCTGATCCCAATGCCGTGTTAAGTGAATTCGTTCCCATGTGGGAACCCGGTTCCGGAAAAAAATTTGATGGAACTTTTCAACCTGTTCCGGAGGTTGAGAATATTGATGATTCCAGTACCGTATATCTGACTCTTCCAAAAGTGATTTATGCTATGACCGGAAGTGAAACCAGAGTTTACTTTCATAATCTTGTCTTTGCTTATGATAAAAAATCTTTGAATTTTGAGACGGAATGTGAAATTGGTATTTCCAATGATTCTTACTGGTCTGTTATCCCCGAAGAGTCTGGCGTGTATTCTCTGAAAATTACAGCAAAAGATTCTGCCGGACGAATCGTCGGAACCGCTGAAACAATCGTGAGAGCTGCTTCAGCGGAAAACGGAAATGACCGGAATCTTGTTGTCATGATCGTTGGCGACAGCATTATGGGAAATGGAAAAATCGCAGATTTTCTGCTGGAAAATGTCAAAAAACGCGGCAATGAAAATCTTCGTCTGATGGGAAGTCATTCCGGTAATGGAGCACCCCTTGCAATCGGAAAGGCCGCTGTGGAAGCGTATGGCGGATGGTGTTGGGATTCATTTATGACTCTATGGAATCCGGGCGAAGAATATAACAAGCGGACAAAATTCATGAAAATGGAAAACGGCAATCTTGTGGAAGCCGTTCAGGAATATCTTGATAAGTATAATCAGGGATATGCTCCTGATATCGTGATCTTTTCTCTGGGATGCAATGATGTCGCCTGCGCAAACATGGGGTCAATAGACAGTGCAATAGAACGGTCTGTTGAAAACAGAAATAAATTGCTTTCCATGTTCCGGAAAGCTATGCCGGAAACGCTGTTCGGTATCGTTCTGCTGGCTCCGCCCAATGGCCGCGATCAGGCTTTTGAGATCAATTACAAGGGGACGATTCCCCGCAGACAATATTTATTCAATCAATTTTTCTATGTCCGCAGAACTCTGAAAGATTTGCAGAATGTTCCCGATTGTTCTATCATACCGATTTATACCGGGGTCGATGAATTTGAGGATTATCCGGATGACAATGCAGTTCATCCCAATGAAATTGGACAGAAAAGATTTGCCCTGATGCTGGAAATGTGGCTGAAAAATTTGAAGTTTTCCAGTTGACAGACCGGGAACCAGCAAAGAAATAACGGAGTTTTCATAAAGTTCGGTTTTGCTCTGTTTCCCATACAGGTTGGTAAATCCTTCCACTATTTAAACTTTCTATGATGGCATTTTGATTTTTGCACAGCAAAAATCGGAATGCCGCAAAAAGGTTTGGAAAAAAGGGGTGGAGTTTGAGGAGGGGAAAAAGGACCTTTCCTTGTATATTACTCCCCAGTTATCAGATAGCAGCAGCTCCCTTTGGCGAGAATGGGTATTTCAACTCGTCGGAGCCAAAGGTGAAGAGCAGCTGCTTGACAAATTAAAAAGTTATGCTACGGTAACAGGAGTGTTTTTTCGGTTGATTACGAAAAAACACACGGAAGACACAGCATCTGATCCTTTCCTGATCTTTAAGATCGTTTTTTAGATTATGCGTATCTTCCGTTACCGTGCTCTTCACAAAGGTCGTAAATACCATCTTGAACATAAAGTTCGTATAGTTACAAGGATGACCAGTGAGGCACACAAACAATATACAATGGAAGGGATTAAAATGCAAATCCAAAATCAAAAATTATGGGTCGGAATTGATGTCGGCTCCAAATCATTTCACGCCGCCTTAGACTTTCCGATGTTGTTTACCAATCAAACTGCGTTATCAGTGGTTGATCTTCCACAGCGTGAATTCAATTTTACCAATGCCGGTGTTAAAAGTTTTTTGCGTTGGGTGCAAGCTCAACAAAATGACTTTTTTGCAGAGTATTCAGAAGATACTTTTGATGATCTTCCTTTGAGCATTGTAATGGAGTCCACAGGAATTTATTCAACACAATTAGAAAAAATGATTCTTGGATTGTCCTGGATGATTCTTCTCATAATCTTCCTTTGCAAGCTGCATAAAATCAGCATTTGCCATCGGGCGCGGCACATCTTCCCCTAAATCGGTCAATTCTGTCACCGGGAGCAAAACACAACGGCATGACGGATGCAACGGCGGTGTCGGGTACGGTTCTTTCTTCTGATAAATATTTTTGCGGTCATTGCAATAATCAAAAAGTTTATCCGTAGTATATATTGAGAAGCCGCGGTTAAAAGAGTATTAAAAAATCAAAAAAAACTGGAGATTCTAGATGATTTACTATCTGATCACAATTCCGTTAACGTTCTTCATTATGCATTCCCTTGCCAAACAGGCGCAGGATAAAGACGATCCGATCGTGCTTTTCGTTTATCCTTTTCTGGTTCCATTTTTAGGCAGTATCATGAATTCATTCATTTATCATGGGACAGGTTCCGGAGGGATTGCCTGCTGGTTTATTATGAATGTCGCTTTGCTGATCTGGTGGGTCGGGATTTATTGGCTTGCGGGACTGTTTTTCAAAGGTCAATTACTGAAGGAAGGGGCTTCCTTCGGGGTGATTGCGATCGCCTTGATCAATCTTTACGGAATCTTTTCTTTCTGAACAAAAAAACACCTCTGCAGGAAGAACTGCAGAGGTGTGAATTTACAAACAATGGAAAAACGAGCTTATTCGTTTCCGAGAAGTTTGAGAACTTCTTCAGGATTGTCCATGTTTTCCATGATCTTATCAATGATGGAGCGGTCTTTCAAGCTTGCGGAAACGCTGCCGAGCAGTTTGAGATATGCTTCCTGATCACGTTCATCAGCTGCGATGAAAACAATCATACGGATGGGAGTTTCATCCATGCTCTTGTAATCTGTGATCGGGTTTTTGCAGAGACCGATAATGATAACAGGGGAGGGGAAACCAGCGACACGGATATGGGGGAGAGCAAGACCGCCGCCGACACCTGTGGTCATCATTTTTTCACGTTTCCAGATCAATTCACGGAGCTGGGCATCATCCAATGTGCAGCGGGTGGTTGCAAAGTCAATAATTTCTTCAAGAGCTGCTTTCTTGTTGTCACCTGCCAGGGTGAGAACACATTTTGCATCGAGATGTTTAAGAAATTCAGGTTTCATAAAAAATACGACCTTTCCTGTTTTTTATGTAGACTTACTGGTGTTTGAGTAAATTTAGCACAAAAAATTTATTTTTCAAATATATTCCTGTGAATATTTATCGGAAAATGACGAAAAAAATAAAAAAATGAAAAAAATAAGCGCTGTTCCCCATAAAGGTTGTTACTTGAGGAGGGGGAAAAGCCCTTTTGAGGAAAGGTCCTTTTTCCCCTCCTCAACTTGTCACGGCGCAACCTGAAAGGCGAAGACGGAACTCCACCCCTTTCTAGTCCTCCGGAGCCTTGTGCGGAGGAGGATTTCCAAACCTTTTTGCGGCATTCCGATTTTTACGATGTAAAAATCGAAATGCTATCTTAAACTTGAAATAGCAGAAGGATTTACCAACCTGTATGGGGAACAGAGCTAAAAATAAAAAATTTTTCATATTCATAGCTCCATCGTCAAATCAACCGTCTCACAGGTAATATACTATCTCCCGCAGGCGTTTACAAGTCTTATCTTTCTGACGTAATGGAACTTCCGTCAACGGCCAAGATAAAGTTTGTTCCTTTGACAGAATAATCCAATTTTTTGCCGGTAGATGGCGAAACATATTCTTTGGGAAGATAATTGGGTACAAGTTCGGAGAGTTTGCCCGGATATTTCCCGTGTTCAATTTTGTAAACTTTCAAGGCAAGGGCAGTTCGTCCCATGATAATAACCAAACGTCGACGTTTTGCGGCTTTGCCATACATTCCATTTTCTGTAATTATTTCCTGTTGTTCCAATTTTTTCAACGCCGGGATTCTCTTCACGGCATCGAAAAATCCCCGATACCGGGCGGTATTCAAATAGGGCGCATAGAAAAATACGGCAATTTTCCCTTTTATTTCCGGATGGTAAACCAAATAGAAACCCGCTTCGCAGGGAAGATGAACTTTCCAACTTTTGCTCCAATCAAGGAGTTTCCGGTAAGCCGGCAAAAGAGATTTTTCTTCCGGACCATATTGCACCAGAGCACTCACCCATATATTGCGGGCTGCGGTCCGCACCAATTCACAAATCAGAAACGGCGTATCGTCAGGGATTAAACTTTCCAGTTCCGGATATTTCAAGAGTTCCGGCAGGACTTTTTCTTTTTGATTTGTCCGGTAA